>JANPMR010000589.1:0-6047 GCA_031427055.1 Rubrivivax sp. | reverse complement strand
GGGGGGTCATCCCACCGCGCTGGGGATGGACTGCAGTGTGCGCTGCAGGTATTCGACCAGCGTGGACAGCATCCACGGCCCGGTGATGCCCAGCACCGCCACCGCGGCCACGATCTTGGGCACGAAGCTCAGCGTGGCCTCGTTGATCTGCGTCGCGGCCTGGAAGATGCTGACCAGCAGGCCCACCACCAGCACCACCAGCAGCACCGGCGCCGAGACCATCAGCAGCACCATCAGGCCCTGCTGGCCGGAGGTGAGGACTTGTTGTGCGTCCATGGTGCTTGTCTAGGTGACGAACGAGGCAGCCAATGATCCCAGCAGCAGGTTCCAGCCATCGGCCAGCACAAAGAGCATCAGCTTGAAGGGCAGCGCCACGAGCACCGGGCTCAGCATCATCATGCCCAGGCTCATCAGCACGCTGGCCACGATCATGTCGATGACCAGAAAGGGGATGAAGATCATGAAGCCGATCTGGAACGCGCTCTTGAGCTCGCTGGTCACAAAGGCCGGCACCAGCACCGTGATGGGCACGTCTTCGCCCTTCACGTCGGCCGGCAGCTTGGCCAGCTTGGCAAACAGCATGACGTCGCTCTGGCGCGTTTGCTTGAGCATGAATTCGCGCAGCGGCAGCAGGCCTTCTTTCAGCGCCTGCTCGGCTGGCAGGGTGCCGGCGGCATAGGGCGCCCAGGCCTTCTCGTAGACCTTGTCGAAGGTGGTCGACATGACGAAGAAGGTCAAAAAGAGGCTCAGGCCGATGATCACCTGGTTGGGCGGCGCGGCCTGCGTGCCCATGGCCTGGCGCAGCAGGCTGAGCACGATGACGATGCGCGTGAAGGCCGTCATCAGCAGCAGCACGGCGGGCAGGAAGCTCAGTGCCGTGAAGAACAGCAGGGTCTGGATGGGCACCGAGTAGCTGGTGCCGCCCGGGCCCTGCGCCGTCACCAGCGGCAGGCCGCCAGACGATTGCGCCCAGGCGCTGCCGGCGCCCAGCAGCGCGGCGGCGGCGATCAGCAGGGTTCTAGCGCGCATCGCCGCTGCGGCCCGCGCCGGCACCCGAACCCAGGCGCGACAGCAGTTGCGCGAAGGGCGCGGCGGGTGCCGCTGTCGCCGCTGCCGCCGCCGCTGCGGCCTGCGCCGGCATCGTGTGCAGGGCCTGGATGCCTTGCGGCGACACGCCCAGCACCAGCCAGCGGCGCTCGTCGCCCTGGCCCACCTCGACCGTCACCAGGCGCTGCTGCGCCGACAGCGGCAACACCGCCACCGTGCGCGGCGTGCCCGCGGGGCCGCTGCCGCCGCCGGCCAACGGCGTGCGCTTGAGCAGCCACAGCGTCAGCGGAATCAGCGCGACGATGAGCGCAAACCACAGCAACGAGCCCCAACCGGGTTGCATCAGGTGGCGCCTTTCACATGCGGCTCAGTCGGCGCATGCGCTCGCTGGGCGTCACGATGTCGGTCAGGCGGATGCCGAACTTGTCGTTCACCACCACCACCTCGCCCTGGGCGATGAGGTAGCCGTTGACGAGCACGTCCATGGGCTCGCCGGCCATGGTTTCGAGCTCCACCACCGAGCCCTGCGCCAACTGCAGGATGTGCTTGATGGGGATGCGCGTGCGGCCGAGCTCGACGGTCAGCTGGACGGGGATGTCCAGGATCATGTTGAGATCGTTGGCCGCAGCGCCGCTCGAGGGCGTGGAGGCGAAGTTGTTGAAGGCCGCCGGCGACACCGACTCGGCCGCCGTCACCTCGCTGGCAACCTCGCGGCTGCTGCTGGCGGCCTGGCTCTCGGACAGTGCGGCAGCCCACTCGGCGGCCATCTTGTCCTCTTCGGACATGGGGGGGTCGTTCTCAGCGGCCATTTGTCGGTTCTCCGATCCAGCCCTGCGTGGAGCTGCTGATGAGGCGGTCGATCTTGATCGAGTACTTGTTGTTGGAGGTGCCGTAGTGGCAGTCGAAGACGGGCACGCCCTTGATCTTGGCCTGGATCATCGGGTCGAGGTCGAGCTCGATGAAGTCGCCCGGTTTGAAGGCCAGCAACTGCTCCACGGTGGCGCCGGCGTGCGCCAACTCGGCCACCAGGTCGACCTCGGCGGCCTGGATCTGCTGCTTGAGCAGATTGACCCAGCGGCGGTCGGGCTCGGCGCTGTCGCCCTGGATGGTGCTGTAGAGCACGTCGCGGATGGGCTCTAGCGTGCTGTACGGAATGCAGAAGTGCACCGAGCCGGTGGTGTCGCCGACCTCGAGCGTGAAGGTGGTGGAGACCACGATCTCGCTGGGGGTGGCGATGTTGGCGAACTGCGGCTGCATCTCGCTGCGCTGGAACTCCAGCTCCACCGGGTAGATGCCGACCCAGGCCTTGCGGTACTCGCTGACGATGGTCTCGACGAGGCGGAAGATGACGCGCAGCTCGGTGGGCGAGAAGTCACGGCCCTCGATGCGGGTGTGGAACTTTCCCAGGCCGCCAAACAGTGAATCGATGACCGCGAACACCAGGCTCGGGTCGCACACGATGAGCCCGCTGCCGCGCAGCGGCTTGACGCTCATGATGTTGAAGTTGGTGGGCACCACGATTTCGCGCAGGAAGGCGCTGAACTTCTGCACCTTGATGCCGCCGATCGAGACCTCGGGGCTCTTGCGGATGAGGTTGAACAGGCCGATGCGGATGTTGCGCGCGAAGCGCTCGTTGATGACCTCCATCGTCGGCATGCGGCCGCGGACGATGCGTTCCTGGCTGGCCAGGTCGTAGTCGCGCATGCCGGTGCTCGGCCCATCGTCCTGCTCGAGCTTCTGGCTTTCGCCGGTGATGCCCTGCAGCAGTGCGTCGACTTCGTCCTGCGAGAGGATCTGCTGGTTCATTGGATGATGAAGTTGGAGAAGTGCACGGCCTTTACGGGCAGCACGGGATCGACCTTCTTCTTGCGCGGCTTCTTGGCGGCCTTGGACGGCTTGTCGCCCTTCGCGGGCTCACCGTCGTCGGGCGCCACTTCCTCTTCGTCCTCCAGCTCCACGCCCAGCACCTTGGAGGTCTCGCGGCGCACCTTCTCGGCCAGCTTCATCTTGCCATTGCGGCCCAGCAATTCGCCTGCTGTTCGGTCGGCGATCGCCAGCAGGATGTTGTTGCGGATCGCCGGCATCAGCACCTTGATCTGCTCGCCGGTCTTGGCGTCGTCGATCTCGAGCGTGATGCCGATCTGCGCATAGCGTTCGGCATCGCGGTCGGCCAGGTTGACAGTGAAGGGCTCCAGCGGCACGAACACCGGCACCGCCTTGGGGTCGACCTTGGCGACGGCCTTGCCTTTGCCCTTGACGGGGGCGGCGTCCTCTCCATTGGCTTCGGCTTCGGCTTCGGCGGCGGCCTCGGCGGCGGCGGCCTTCTTCTTCATCAGGAAGACCGTCGCGCCGCCGCCGCCCACGATCACGAGCGCTGCGACCGCGGCGATGATGATGATGATCAGCTTCTTCTTGCCCTTGGCGGGCATGGCCGCTTCGGCGGCTGGGGCGGTGGACATCGGGGCTCCTTGGTGTGGCGAAGCGGCCTGCGCCGCGACGGCGCGCCCTTCGACACTTGCGAGCCATTATTGAGAGCGATGTGCCGCGCGGATGCGCCGAAAAGGGCCCGTAAAGAGGGGCTTCAAACGGGCCGCAAGCGGCTTGGCCGTCAAGCCACCAGATCGACGACGCCGCGGCGGCGCGCGGCGCCGACGCCGGGCGCTGCGGATGCGCCCGTGGCGTCGAGCGCGGCATCGGTGTTTGATGTGCCGGAGCGCCGCCCGCCGCCACCACGGTCGGCGTCAGCCCCACCGGCGTCGCGGCCCTGGCGCGGCTGCTCGAAGACGCCGCCGCCGCTGAGCATGAGCCCGGCCTCGCGCAGGCTGCTGGCGAGCTGTGGCATGGCCTGCTCCAGCGCCTGCCGGGTGAGCGCGTGTTCGGCTGCCAGGTGCACCTGGGCATGCTGACCGTCGAGCGCGATCTGCACCGTCACCGGGCCCATGTCGGCCGGGTTGAGGTGCAGTTGCGCATGCAGGGCGCCGTTGCGTGCAAAGGTGGTGATCTGGGCGCCAAGCTGCGACGCGAAAGGCGCACTGCCGGGGGCGGCGGACAGCGTGGCCTCGGCCGCGGCGGCCGGTGTCGCGGCCAGCGTCAGTGCGGCGCCGGCCAGTGCGGCGGCCGTGGCCGGTGCGGCCTCGGACAAGGCCTTCATCGCCGTGCTGCGGTCGGCTGCGGGGTCGGCTGCCTGACCGACCGTGTGGTCGGCCAGACCGTGCGCTGACGCGGCTTCGGCCCAGCGCGCAGTGGCGGCTGCCGCCGCGGCTGAGTTGGGGTTTGCAAGCGCTGCGTCGACAGCCGCCGCGGTGTCGGCCCGCGCGCCGCGGTCGGCGGCCGCGGCCCGTGCGACGCCGGCGGCACGGTGGCTGTCGGCGGGTGCCGTGGCAAGCGTGGCCTCAGCGTTGACCGATGCGTCGCGCAGCGCTGCCGCGGACCACTCGACCCGCGGTTCGCCAGGCACCCCCGACGCGAGGGTCGTGGCTGTCGGCGACGGCGTCGACGTCTGCGGCTCGCTGGCGGGCGATTCGTCGCGGGTGGCGCGGCCTGGCGGGCCCGGCTGCGCGATCGCCGCTTGTGTGATGACGCCGTCGGTCGGCGTTGACACGGCCGGCGCGGGCGTTGCGGCGTCTGAACGGGCGGCGAGGCGCAGGCCGCTGCGTGGCATGGCCTTGCGGGGCGCTTGCGCCGCGGTGTCGTTTGCCGCCGGTGCGTCGGCAGGGCTGGCCTCGGCAGCGCCGGCCTGCGATGGCGCGTCGGCAGACGCCGCGCGGTCGAGCAGGCGCGCAAAACTCGGTGCGGGCGCGCCATCGGCGGCGCTGGCCGGCGCGGCGGGATTGCGCGTCATCGGGGTCGCGGCCATTTCAGCCGAGGGCAGGGCCGTGATCATGCGGCGGCGTTCAGTGCGAGGCCTGCATGGCGTCGATGCGCAGGCGCCAGGCGCGCTGCTGGCTGGCTTCGTCGTTGCGCCGTTGCTCCTGGCGATCGACCAGAACCTGCTGCGCCGTGTTGCGGCGCTCCATCAGCTTTCGCACCGAAGCCACACGGGTCTCGAGCTCGATCAAGGTCTGGCGCAGCGCGGCCGCATGGCGCTCGGCGCCTTCGGCCTGGGCCTGCTGCTGCACCATCGCCTGTTCCAGGCGCTGCATGAAGTCGAGGTGGCAGCGCAGCAGCTCGATCGGCGCGGCGCGGCCGCCGCGTGCCGGGCTGCGCGCCGCGTACTCGCTGCGGTAGTTACGCAACTGCTCGGATTGGGCCAGCATGCGCCGCGCCGCGTCTTCGGCCTGCATCAGCTGGGCCATCGCCTCGTCTCGCTGTTGCTCGGCGTGCTCGTACAAAGTGGCTAGGGCTTGGGTCATGGGTGGCCTCGACTTCAGGTTTGATTCATGAGGTGGACGAGTTGCGCGCGGCTGCCATCCAGCGCGGCGCCTTCGTGCATGTCCTGCTGCAGCAGGCTGTTCATGTGCGGCTGCATGCGCACGGCGACGTCGAGCTCGGCGTCGTGTCCTGGCTGGTAGGCGCCGATCTGGATCAGGTCGCGCGCCTTGTTCACCTTGGCCAGCAACTGGCGCATGCGCCGCGCCGCCAGCAGGTGATCGCGCGAGGCCACGGCGGTCATCACACGCGACACCGAACGCTCGACATCGATGGCCGGGTAATGCCCGCCCTCGGCCAGCTCGCGGCTGAGCACGATGTGGCCGTCGAGGATGCCGCGCGCCGCGTCGGCGATCGGGTCTTGCGGGTCGTCGCCCTCGCTCAGCACGGTGTAGAAGGCGGTGATCGAGCCCACGCCGTTGAGGCCATTGCCGCTGCGCTCGACCAGTTGCGGCAGCTTGGCAAAGCAGCTCGGCGGGTAGCCTTTGGTTGCCGGCGGCTCGCCGATGGCCAGCGCGATCTCGCGCTGCGCCATGGCATAGCGCGTCAGGCTGTCCATCAGCAGCAGCACGTGCAGGCCGCGGTCGCGGAAGTGCTCGGCAATGGCTGTGGCGTAGCTGGCGCCCTGCATG
>JANPMR010000588.1:0-6017 GCA_031427055.1 Rubrivivax sp. | reverse complement strand
CCCTTGCAGATCATCGGCGGACAGGTGCTGGTGCCCAAGGCGCCGGGCCTGGGCGTCGAGCTCGACATGGTCGAGGTCGAAAGGGCGCACCGGCTCTACCTGCAGCACGGCCTGGGCGCGCGCAATGACGCGATGGCGATGCAAGTCCTGATGCCAGGCTGGGCCTTCGACCCCAAGCGAGCGGCGCTGGACCGATGAGCACCGCGCCCGACCGCGCCTGACAGCCTCAGCGCCACACAAGTGCGCGCTTGAGTCGCTTCTCCTCACTGCAACCCTCGGGCACGGGACCAGGGCTGATGTTTCGCGTATTTCGTGTATTTCGCTGGCTCCAGATACACTTCAAGCCATGAAATCTGCCACCAAATCACTCGCCTCAGCCCCAGCCGGCAGGGCAAGTACCGCGCTGACGGTCAGCATCGAAGTCGACCCGCTGGTGGATGTGGTGCGCCGTCATGTGCATCTGTCGCCGAGCCTTGCCAAGCTCATCAAGGGCGACTTCATACGCCTGTTCCAGTACCCCGCCCTTGAAACCTCGCGCATGCCGGCCCCAGCCAAACGGGCCGCAGACACCGACCCCGTGCTCGGCACCCAGGAGGCGGCCGACCTGGTCGGCGTGTCACGTCCGTACATCGTGGCGCGCATCGAAGCGGGCGACATCGCCTTGCATCAGCAAGTGGGCAAGCAGCGGCGCGTCCTGAAGTCGGCCGTGCTCGCCTGGCACCGCCGCGAACAAGCCAGCCGCCGCCGCGCTCTCGGGCAACTCGGCGCCGACCTCGACAGTGAAATCTTCGCAGGCTGATTCAGCGTGGTGGTCTCCGTCGTTGCGGATGCCGACACGCTGTTCGGCGGCACCACCCGCGGCTTGCTGATCCACCTTGACTACCAAGGACTGATCCGGCTGCACTGGAGCCCGCTGATCCTGGATGAGATGAGCCGGGCCCTGGTGGACACGGGACGCAAGGCAGACCGAGCCGCGGCCATCCGGCACGAGGCACTCATGCGCGCGGCGCTACCGCAAGCCGAGGTGCCGACAGCGGAAGTGCAGTCGCAGTTCGAGGCCGTGGCCTGGGCGATGCGATCGCCCAAGGACACGCATGTCGCTGCCTGCGCCCACGTGCTGCACGCCCGGCACTACTACCGGGACACACCGGTCGTGAGCCTGGTCACGAGAAACACGAAGGACTTCGGCGTCAAACGGCTGGCGACAATCGGCATCAAAGTGCAACGCCCAGACGCCTTCCTGCTTGGCCTGTTCGGTCTGGATGAAGACAGCTTTTCTGCAGCATTCGAAACGCTGCGCGGCACACTGCGCTCTGCTCCTACACCCGAGCAGCTTCTCGAAAGGCTGGCCGCGGACGGCCAGACCGAAACGGCAGCCGCGATGCTCGCGTCGTGGCAGCACGGCTCCGGGCAAGGCGGGAGATGATGCGTCTTTCGCCGCGGTCGTAGACTGCCTGATCGCGTTGTTCCAACGGGGAGAGTCACGTGGACCGATCACTCTTGGCGCCAGTGCCCGAGGTGCTGTCGGGCGTCAGCCGCGCGCACGGTAGTACAGACTTCTGCTGCCCGAGCCCACCGATCACCATCCGCATGCACGAGCGCGACAACGTCGCCATCGTGGCCAACGATGGCGGGCTGCCGAGTGGCACCGTGCTGGCCGATGGCGTGGTGCTGATTGAGCGCGTGCCGCAGGGGCACAAGGTGGCGCTGCTGGACATTGCAGCAGCCGCGCCCGTGCTGCGCTACGGCATCGCCATCGGCCATGCGCTGCGCGACATCGCGGCCGGCAGCTGGGTGCACGAGCGGCTGCTGGCCCTGCCCGAGGCGCGCGCCTTGACCGGCCTGCCGATGGCCACTGTCAAGCCGGCGCCACAGCCACCGCTGCAGGGCTACAGCTTCGATGGCTACCGCAACGCCGATGGCAGCGTGGGCACACGCAACATCCTGGCCATCACGCAGACCGTGCAGTGCGTGGCCGGCGTCACCGAGTTCGCGCTCAGGCGCATCAAGGCCGAACTGCTGCCGCGCTACCCGCGCGTCGACGACGTGGTCGCGCTCGAGCACGGCTACGGCTGCGGCGTGGCCATCGACGCGCCGGACGCCGTGGTGCCCATCCGCACGCTGCGCAACATCAGCCTCAACCCCAACTTCGGCGGCGAACTGATGGTGGTGAGCCTGGGCTGCGAGAAGCTGCAGCCCGAGCGGCTGTTGCCGCCGGGCAGCTTTGCGATTGCCGATGAGCGCGGTGCGGGGGACGGTGGCGCGCTAGCCGTCACCCGCCTGCAAGACGACGCGCACGTCGGCTTCATGTCGATGGTGGACGCCATCGTGAAGCAGGCCGAGATTCATCTGCAGCGCCTGGACCGGCGCCGCCGCGAAACCGTGCCTGCCAGCGAGCTGGTGGTGGGCGTGCAGTGCGGCGGCAGCGATGCTTTCTCGGGTGTCACCGCCAACCCGGCCGTGGGCTTCTGCACCGACTTGCTGGTGCGCGCCGGCGCCAGTGTCATGTTCTCTGAAACCACCGAGGTGCGCGACGGCATAGCCCAACTCACGGCGCGCGCCAGCACACCCGCGGTGGCCGAAGCCATGATCCGCGAGATGGCCTGGTACGACGCCTACCTGCAGCGCGGCGGCGCCGACCGCAGCGCCAACACCACGCCGGGCAACAAGGCCGGCGGGCTGTCCAACATCGTCGAGAAGGCCATGGGCTCGATCGTCAAGTCGGGCACGGCGCCGATCTCTGGCGTGTTGTCACCGGGCGAGAAGCTGCGCGCCAAGGGCCTGACCTACGCCGCCACGCCGGCCAGCGACTTCATCTGCGGCACGCTGCAACTGGCCGCCGGCATGAACCTGCATGTCTTCACCACCGGCCGCGGCACGCCTTACGGCCTGGCCGCGGTGCCGGTGATCAAGGTGGCGACACGCAGCGAATTGGCGCGCCGTTGGCACGACCTGATGGACGTCAACGCCGGCACCATCGCCGACGGCAACGCCAGCATCGAAGAGGTCGGCTGGGAGCTGTTTCACCTGATGCTCGAGGTCGCCAGTGGCCGCAAGAAGACCTGGGCCGAGCACTGGAAACTGCACAACGCGCTGGTGTTGTTCAACCCGGCGCCGATCACCTGAGCGCGGCGCGCCCCGCCAGCCCGACCTCCTCAACCCGCCGTTGCATGCGCGCAGATCGGCTGCGCACGCAGGGGCTTGATCCGCATGGGCACGCCCCGCCAAAGCGCGTGTCGTGGAGACTTCGCCCCTTGCCGCCAATGGGCCCGCTTCGTGCAGTGGTCGGTCTGTTCCTGCGCTGACAAGGACGCAAGAAGGATGGCAAGGTTCACGAGCGCGGGCGCGTCGTCGCGTCGCCAGGGTGGCGGGCGCGAAGCACGCGCGCACCACGGCCACACGGCGCGCCTGAACCGAAACCCTGCACCCCCCCCCCCCGCAAATGCGGGGGGTGCAGATGCCCACGCATGGCAGTCACAGGCGTACAGTGGTGAGCACGCGCAGTGCTGCTGCGCAGCCGGACAGGAGACACGCCATGCGCGCTGGAATCGTCCACCTTGTCGGATTCGTGTGGCCCCTGGCGCTGTCGGCGCTGCTGGCCACCACGCCAGCGGCGGCTGGATCCGTCCACTACCAATGGACGGTTGACGGCAAGCCGCCAACCACCATCAACGATCTGCACTTGTACTTCCAGGTGGTCCAGGTGCCGTTCAGCTTTGGCGGCGTGCTCATCGATGACGACGGCAACTTCACGTCGGCCGCTGGCAGTACTCCGGATTCGGGCGGCAACTTCACGATCGACTTTGCAGGCGCCACGCCGGCCTACGGTTCCGATGACAACGTCCATGTCGCATTCAACTTCACCTCCAGCGAGGACGTGAGGCTGGTGCGTGCCGAGTGGACTTACAGCGGTGTGGTGGTCGGGGTCGCGCAGGGCCTGCAGGTCCATGTGCAGCCGACGCCGCTCCTGTCGTCGCCGTCAAGCATCGCCTTGTTTGCGGTCGGATTCGCCATGCTGAGCGCCATCACAAGGCGTCGCTCCGCGGCCTGAGCGACGCGGGGCGGTCGCAGCGCGATTGCCGCGACGCCCGCCCGCATCAGAGGCCCGTTGCCTGGTTCGGGCAGGTGTGCGGCCAGCGGCAGGAAGGCGCCGTGGGTCGAACCGAAACCCAGGCCCTCGCTGAGCAGCACGCCGCATCGCGCCGTGATGCCAGAGTCGGTGGCGCCCCGATGCGCGCCGACGGCCTGCACGTTCAGTACCGAGCGAAACACCAGCCCACCGCCATCGGTGATGCCGTCAACGCCGATGGCGGTTGCGGCCCGGGGCCGCAACGTCAACGACCGCGCCTGACCTATGATCGATTCGCCGTGAAGACGGCGCGTGGCGTGCGGCGCACCGGTCGGGCGCCGCAGGCGCTCACCGCAAAGGGGGCCCCGAATGAAAGACATCTACAGCCGCGACATCGACGGCCACGTGCTGAGCAAGCAGACGCTCATGATGGGCTACGGCTACGACCCGCAGCTCTCCGAAGGTGCGGTCAAGCCGCCGGTCTTCCTGACCTCGACCTTCGTCTTCCCCGACGCCCAGGCCGGAGCGCATTTCTTCGACCAGACCGCCGGCCGAGCGCCGCTGGACAAGGGCCAGGAGTCGGCCGGCCTGGTGTACAGCCGCTTCAACCACCCCAACATGGAGATCTTCGAGCGCCGCTTTGCGCTCTACGACGGCGGCGAGGCTGCGGCCGCGTTCTCCAGCGGCATGGCGGCGATTTCGGCCAGCCTGTGGGCGCTGTGCCGGCCGGGCGACGTGGTGGTGCACAGCATGCCGCTGTACGGCGGCACCGAAACGCTGCTGCGCAGGCTGTTGTCGCAATGGGGCCTCAAGCTGTGCGAGCTGCCGCACAACGCCACGCTCGAGCAGACGCAGGCCTGCCTGCAAGAAGCGGCCAAGCTGGGCCGGGTGGCGATGGTCTACCTGGAGTCGCCGAGCAACCCGACCAACGACCTGATCGACTTCGAGGCCGTCCACCACGCGGTGCACCTGCACGCGGCCAAGGCGCTGATCCGGCCGCTGATCGTCTGCGACAACACCATGCTCGGGCCGGTGTTCTGCCAGCCTTCGCTGCACGGCGTCGATCTGTGCGTGTACTCGCTGACCAAGTACGTCGGCGGCCACAGCGACCTGGTGGCCGGCGCGGTGGCCGGCGTCAAGTCCATCGTCGACCAGGTGCGCGCGGTGCGCAGCGCCACCGGCTCGCAGCTCGATCCGCACACCTGCTGGATGCTGGCGCGCTCGCTCGAGACGCTGG
Source organism: Rubrivivax sp. (assembly GCA_031427055.1). Taxonomy (GTDB): domain Bacteria; phylum Pseudomonadota; class Gammaproteobacteria; order Burkholderiales; family Burkholderiaceae_C; genus Rubrivivax. Next base: position 711 of record JANPMR010000588.1, on the reverse strand, counting down.
AGTTGCGCATGCGCTATGCCGCCGAGTCGGCGACCAGGATCGCACGCTGGCTGGCCGTACACGCCGATCTGACGATCAAGGTCAACCACCCGGAGTTGATCACCGCCAAGCACGACCAGCACACCTATCGCAAGTACTGCACCGGCGCGGGCTCGACCTTCTCGTTCGTCGTGCCCGGCGGGCGCGAGCGGGCGTTTGCGGTGATCGACGGCCTGCAGCTGATGAAGTCGGCGGTCAGCCTCGGTGGCACCGAGACCCTGATCTGCCACCCGGCGTCGACCACCCACTCCGGTGTCTCGGCGCAGATGCGCGAGCGCTTCGGCGTCGATGAAGGGCTGATCCGCCTGTCGGTGGGCCTGGAACACCCGGACGACCTGCTGGCCGATCTGCGCCAGGCGCTGCGCAAGGCCTACGCCTGAGGCGCGCGCCCGGTCTGTGTGAGCCACGCCGCCTCGCTGCAGGCGCGTCGGGCGGTAGGCCGCCACGCTAACCGAACAGGCCGGGCGCCACCTCGGGGTCGTCGTCCTCGTTGTAGAAGCAGCGCGGGCACACCGCGCGGTAGCTCTCGTTGCCGCCAATCATGACCTGCTCGCCTTCGCGCACGCGCCGGCCCTGGGCATCGACGCGCAGGTTCATCGAGGCCTTGCGCGCGCAGGCGCAGATGGTCTTCAGTTCTTCCAGGCTGTCGGCCAGCGTCAGCAATGCCGCAGC
>JANPMR010000587.1:0-2604 GCA_031427055.1 Rubrivivax sp. | reverse complement strand
CGGCACGATGCGGCCGTTGGACAGAATCGACGCGGTCATGCGCTCTAAAAAGCAAACGCGGCGCACGCCGCCATCACCACCGCGCCACTGCCCCGCGCCGCCCGATCCCTTGCGGATTTCGTAGCTCTCCAGCCGCACCGGGAAGCGAAACTCCAGCACTTCGGGGTCGGTCAGGCGCGAGTTGGTCATGTGCGTTTGCACGACGCTGGTGCCGTTGAATCCGGGGCCGGCGCCCGAGCCACCCGAGATCGTTTCGTAGTACTGATGGGTCTCGTTGCCGAAGGTGAAGTTGTTCATCGTGCACTGGCCGGCGGCCAGCACGCCTAAGGCGCCGTAGAGCGCGTTGGTGACGCAGGTCGATGTTTCGACGTTGCCCGCCACCACCGCAGCCGGTGGCCGCGGGTTGAGCATGCAGCCTTCGGGCACGATCACATGCAGCGGCTTCAGGCAACCCGCATTGAGCGGGATGTCGTCGTTGACCAGCGTGCGAAAGACGTAGAGCACGGCCGCCATCGTCACCGCCTTGGGGGCGTTGAAGTTGTTGGGCAACTGCGCGCTGGTGCCGCTGAAGTCGATCGTCGCTTCGCGCTGTTCTGCGTGCACGGTGACCTTGACGTGGATCTCGGCGCCGTTGTCCAGCGGCAGCAGAAATTCGCCGTCCTTCAAAGCCGTGATGACGCGGCGCACCGACTCCTCGGCGTTGTCTTGCACATGCTTCATGTAGGCGGCCACGGTAACGCGGCCGAACTGCGCCACCATCGCCTGCAGCTCCTGCACGCCCTTCTCATTGGCGGCGATCTGCGCGCGCAGGTCGGCGGTGGTCTGCTGCGGGTTGCGGGCGGGATAGGGCCCGCTCGACAAGGCCGCAAACAGCTCGGCCTCGCGCATCACACCGTCGCGCACGAGCAGGAAGTTGTCGAACAGCACGCCTTCCTCGTCGATGGTCTTGCTGAAGGGCGGCATGCTGCCCGGCGTGATGCCGCCGATGTCGGCATGGTGGCCGCGGCTGGCGACGTAGAAGCTGGGCTTGGCGTCGGCTTCGTCCGTTTCGGATCCGGGTCTCCCGGTCCGAAACACGCCCCCCTGGGGGGCCGCGACCGAAGGGAGCTTGGGGGCATCAAGATACACGGGTGTCACCACGGTCACATCCGGCAGGTGCGTGCCGCCGTGGTACGGGTCATTGAGCACGTAGACATCACCCGGTTGCATGACCGGGTTGCGCTCGATCACGGTCTTGATGCTCTCGCTCATGCTGCCCAGGTGCACCGGCATGTGCGGTGCGTTGGCGATCAGTTCGCCCTCGGCGTTGAACAGCGCGCACGAGAAGTCCAGTCGCTCCTTGATGTTCACCGAGTAGGCCGTGTTCTGCAGCCGCAGGCCCATCTGCTCGGCGATGTTCATGAAGAGGTTGTTGAAGACCTCGAGCATCACCGGGTCGGCGTCGGTGCCGATGGCGTGCTGGGTGGCGCGCGGCACGACGCGCGCCAGCTCGATCGGGCCAGCCGATGTGAGCACGGCCTGCCAGCCGGGCTCGACGACCGTGGTGGCGTTCTTCTCGGCGATGATGGCCGGGCCGTCAATGGTGGCGCCGGGCCGCAGCGACTCGCGCACGAACAGGCCGGCGTCGAGCCAGGCGCCGCTGTGCATCTTCACGCGGGCGTCGGGCTGCGCGATGTAGGCCGGCGCTGTGGCGGTTTCGGCCGGTGCGTCGAAACGCTCGCCTGCGCCCACGGCCTCGACCGACACGGCCTCGATGACCAGTTGCCGGCCGGGCATCAGGAAGGCAAAGCGCTGGCGGTAGCCGGCCTCGAAGGCGCTGCGGATGTCCGCGATCGCGCCGCATTGCACGACCAGCGCGGTGTCGGTGCCTTGGTAGCGCACGTGCAGGTTGCGGCGCAGTGTCACGGCTTCACGCACCACGCCCTGACTGACCAGCTCGTCTCGGGCGGCGTCGCCCAGTTGCGTCAGACGCGCCTCGGCGGCGGCCAGGCCGGCCTCAATCAGCGGCAGCTCGATGCTGCCCTCGCGCATCGCGATCTGGTCGGCCAGGCCCATGCCGTAGGCGCTCAACACGCCCGCCAGCGGGTGCACGAAGACGCGGCTCATCGCCAGCGCGTCGGCCACCCCGCAGGCATGCTGGCCGCCGGCGCCGCCAAAGCACTGCAGCGTGTACTGCGTGACGTCGTAGCCGCGCGCTACCGAAATGCGCTTGATGGCGTTGGCCATGTTCTGCACGGCGATCTGCAGGAAGCCTTCGGCCAGGGACTCGGGCGTGGTGGTGCGGCCGGTGGCCTGCTGCACGCGCTGCGCCAGGGCCGCGAACTTCGCCGCCACGCCCTCGCGGTCCAAGGCCTCGTCGGCGCGCGGGCCAAAGACCTTGGGAAAGTGCGCCGGCTGGATCTTGCCCAGCAGCACGTTGGCATCGGTGGTGGCCAGCGGCCCGCCGCGCCGATAGCTCGCCGGGCCCGGATTGGCGCCGGCGCTCTCGGGGCCGACACGCAGCCGCGCGCCGTCGAACTGCAGGATGCTGCCGCCGCCCGCGGCCACGGTGTGGATGCTCATCATCGGCGCGCGCATGCGCACGCCGGCCACTTGCGTTTCGAA
>JANPMR010000586.1:0-1812 GCA_031427055.1 Rubrivivax sp. | reverse complement strand
CACGCCGTCCTGGCGCGCCGGGATGATGCGGCCGTAGATGCGGCGGCACTCTTCGGCGTGCCACTCGGCGTGCTCGCTGCAGGCCACCACCTCGCCCACCGCTTCGGCCAGCGGCTTGCCCTGGTCGAGCGTGATGCCGCGGCCGATGTCCTTGCTGCGCTCGCGCGCCAGCTCAGCCACCTTGCGCAGGATCTTGCTGCGCTCCATCGGCGAGGTCTTGCGCCAGCTCTCGAAGGCGCGCTGCGCGCTGCTCAGGGCCAGGTCGAGGTCTTCGCGCGTGGCGTGCGGCAGCTTGCCGATCACCTGGTTGGTGGCCGGGTTGAGCACGTCCTGCTCCTTGCGGCCGCCGCCGCTGATGAACTGGCCGTCGATGTAGAGGCTGAGAGTGGGGTACATGGTGATGACTCTTGGAGTGGTGAGAATTCAGGGGACGAGGACGGTGCGGCCGCGGATGCGGCCGGCCTTGAGGTCGGCCAGCGCGGCGTCGGCCTGCGCCAGCGGCCGGGTGTTGATCGGCAGCGGCGGCACCTGGCCGGCGCGCGCCATCGCCATCAGCTCGCCCATCTCGGCCGGGCTGCCGACAAAAGAGCCGCTGATGCGCACGGCCTTCAGCGCCAGCATCGCCGGCGACAGCGGCGTCGAGCCACCGAAGAGGCCCACGCACACCAGATGCCCGCCCTTGCGCAAGGCGCTGAATCCAAAGGCAAAGCTGCTGCCCGCGCCGACGAAGTCGATGGCCGCGGCCACGCCGCCGCCCGTGGCCGCCATGAGCGACTTGATCGCCGTGGCGTCCGCCGGGTCGATGACATCGCTGGCGCCGGCCTCGCGTGCCAAGTCCCACTTCGAGCGGTCGATCTCGGCCACGATGGGCGCGCTGTCGAACATCTGGCGGGCCATGCGGATAGCCGACAGGCCGACGCCGCCGGCGCCGATGATGAGCAGCCGCTCGCCCGCTGCCAGCGGCGCGGCCTTGCGCAGCGCGCTGAAGGCGGTGATGCCGGCGCAGGCCAGCGTGCAGGCCTGCTCGGCGGCCATGTCGCCAAAGTCAAACAAATAGCGTGCATGCGGCACCAGCACATGGTCGGCAAAGCCGCCGTCGCGCTGGATGCCCAGGCCGCGCGGCGCGCCGCACAGGTGCTCGTTGCCGGCCTCGCACACGGCGCACTGGCCGCAGCCGATCCACGGATAGGCCACGCGCCGCTCGCCGATCTGCACGCCGCTGGCGTCGGGGCCGAGCGCGACCACGGTGCCGACGATCTCGTGCCCCAAGGTGCGCGGCAGTTTCAGGCTGCGCGACAGGTCGACCTTGCGGCCTTCGCCGAGGTCAAAGTAGCCGTCCAGCATGTGCACGTCGCTGTGGCACAGGCCGCAGCCGTCCACGCGCAGCAGCACCTCGCTGCCGGTGGGTGCCGGCGTCTCGCGCAGCACCTGCGCCAGCGGGCGGCCAAAGTCTTGAACCTGGTAGCTGATCATGTCGTCCTCGTGTGTGTCGCTGATGCTTGTTCAAACGCCGAGATAGGCCGCCAGCTCGGGGCTGGACGCCAGTGTCGCCGCAACGCCTGCCAGCACCACGCGGCCCTTTTGCAGCACCAGCGCGCGGTCGCTGTGCGCCAGCACGCGGCGGTAGTCGCGGTCGACGATGAGCGTGGCCATGCCGCCGGCGCGAATCTCGGCAATGACGCGCCAGATCTCTTGCACGATCAGTGGCGCCAGGCCCTCGGTGGCTTCATCCAGGATCACCAGCGCCGGGTGCGTCATCAACGCGCGGCCGATCGACAGCATCTGCTGCTCGCCGCCCGAGAGCTGGCCGCC
>JANPMR010000585.1:0-5684 GCA_031427055.1 Rubrivivax sp. | reverse complement strand
TGCAGGGCTACGACCCGCACCCGGCCATCAAGGCGCCGGTGGCGGTGTGAGGCACGCAAACACCTTGTGACAGGCTGATGCGGCGGCGTGCCGACAATGCCCGCCGGAGGTGACCCTGTGGGCCGACGCAGCCTTGCGCTGATCCTGGTGCTCTTGTTGGCAGCGTGCGGCGGCGGCGGTGACACGCCCGCGCCCAACCAGCCGCCCGTGCCGCGCATCGTGACGCCGGCCAGCGGCCTGCTGTTCAGCGCCGGGCAATCCATCAGCGTGAGCCTCGAAGCCAGCGACGTCGAAGACGGCACGCTGGCCGCGAGCCGGCTGACCTGGTGGGCCGAACTGCACCACGACACGCACACGCACCCCCTGCAAGCCGAGACCACGGGCAACGGTGGCAGCCTGGCCATCCCGTCGCGCGGCGAGACCTCGGACAACATCTTCTACCGCATCCACCTGCGCGCCACCGACAGCACCGGCGCCAGCGCCGAGACCACGCGCGACCTGCTGCCGCGCAAGGCACGCGTCACGCTGGCCACGCAGCCGGCCGGGCTGGCGCTCACGCTGGACGGCCAGCCCTTCAGCGGCGGCAGCGCCTTCACTGGCGTGGTCGGCACCGAGCGCGACCTGGGCGCCGCCGACCAGGTGTTCAACGGCAGGCGCTACCGCTTTGGCAGCTGGAGCGACGGTGGCGCCGCCAACCACACCCTGGCCACGCCCGCGGCCGACACCCTGCTCACCGCCAGCTTCACCGACATCGGGCCCGAGAACAACCAGCCGCCCACGGTCAGCCTCACGGCGCCGGCCAGCGCCAGTACCGGCGCCCCGGTGCTGCTGCAAGCCAGCGCCGCAGACAGCGACGGCAGCGTCGCCCGCGTTGCCTTCTACGCCGGCACCACGCTGCTCGGCGAAGACAGCGCCGCACCCTTCAGCTGGAGCTGGACGCCCAGCGGCGCCGGCGTGGTCAGCCTGACGGCGCGCGCCACTGACGATGCTGGCGCCAGCACCACCAGCGCCGCCGTGGCGGTAAGCGTGAGCACGCCCGCGGCCGACACCCAGGCGCCCACGCTCAGCATCACGGCGCCCGCGGCCTTTGCCTCCGGCCTGGCCGGCAACCTGGCCTTCAACGCCACGGCCAGCGACAACGTGGGCGTGGCGAGTGTCGAGTTCCAGCTCGACGGCGTGACGCTCGGCGCGACGCAGACGACAGCGCCCTTTGCGGTAAGCATCGACACCACGGCCCATGCCTCGGGCCAGCACCTGCTGCGCGCGCGTGCCAGCGACGCAGCGGGCAACACCTCGGCCTGGATCGTGCACACGGTGCAGTTCGGCGGCAGCCGCACGCAGCCGGCCGGCATCACGCGCAACGAGAGCTGGGTCACGGGCCTGAGCTCGGCCACCGCGTTCACGCAGGCGGGCGACGGGCGGCTCTTCGTGACCCAGCAAGGCGGCGCGCTGCGCGTGGTGAAGAACGGCACGCTGCTGGCCACGCCCTTCCTCAGCGTCACGGTCGACCCGGCGGGCGAGCGCGGCCTGCTCGGCGTGGCCCTGCATCCCAGCTTCGACAGCAACGGCTTCGTCTACGTCTACTACACCACCGCCAGCGGCGGCACCCACAACCGCATCAGCCGCTTCACGGCCAGCGCGGGCAACCCGGATGTGGCGCAAGCCGGCAGCGAGCTCGTGCTGGTCGATCTACCCGCGCTTTCGAGCGCCACCAACCACAACGGCGGCGCGCTGCACTTCGGCATCGACGGCAAGCTGTACGTTGGGGTGGGCGACAACGCCAATTCGGCCACCGCGCCCAATCTGGCCAACCCCTTCGGCAAGATGCTGCGCTTCAACGACGACGGCAGCATTCCGGCCGACAACCCGCACTACGGCACGCAGACCGGGCTGGCACGCGCCATCTGGGCGCGCGGCCTGCGCAACCCCTTCACCTTTGCCGTGCAGCCGGGCACGGGCCGCATCCACATCAACGACGTGGGCCAGAACACCTGGGAAGAAGTGAACCTGGGCGCGCCCGGGGCCGACTACGGTTGGCCGGCCTCCGAAGGCCCGGACAACATCACCGCCGGGCGCAGCGCGCCGCTGTTCGCCTACAAGCACAGCTCGGCCACGCCGGCGGGCTCGGGGCCGGGCGGCTTCTTCGTCGGCTTTGCCATCGCCGGCGGCGCCTTCTACCCCGCCAACGGCAGCCTGCCGGCGCCCTGGCGCGGCAACTACTTCTTTGCCGACTACGTCAGCAAGTTCATCGGCGCACTCGACCTGGCCAACGGCAACGCGGCCTACGCCTTCGGCCGCGTGAGCGGCGATCCTGTAGACCTGCTGGCCGCGGCCGACGGCGCCTTGCTCGTGCTCACGCGCAACGCCATCGTGCGCTTCACGGCGCCCTGACGCCGCGCGACGACAGCCTGCCGGGGCGCGCCACAATCGCGCTCATGGCAGCACCGCGCCCCGAAGTGATCCTCATCGCCGCCGTGGCGCGCAACGGCGCCATCGGCCGCGGCAATGAGCTTCTCTTTCGCGAGCCGGCCGACCAGCGGCGCTTTCGCGAGCTCACGCTCGGCTGCCCCGTGATCATGGGCCGCAAGACTTGGGATTCGCTGCCGGCGCGCTTTCGGCCCCTGCCCGGCCGACGCAACCTGGTGCTCAGCCGCGACGGCGCACGCACACTGCCCGGCGCCGAAGTGGTGGCGAGCCTGGACAGCGCACTCACCCTGCTGATCGAGGCACCGCGCGTCTTCGTCATCGGCGGCGCCGAGCTGTACGCGCAGGCCTTGCCGCGGGCCGACGCGCTGATGCTCACCGAGATCGGCGCCGACCTCGAAGGCGACACCTTCTTCCCGCCCTGGGACCGCGCCGCGTTTGCCGAGGTGGCACGCAGCGCACAGCAAACGGCCGCCGGGCTGGCTTTTGACTTCGTCACTTACCGGCGCACTTCATGAACCTTGCCACCTGGAACGAGAGACAAGGTCTCGGACCATCCCAAAGGATCTCGCGCCGCGCGCGGGGGCCATGCAAGTCAAGGACTTGAGCTGACCCGGCTGACCTCGTTTGACAAGACTGCAGATTGACCAGGCTCTCAAGTGCGTATAAACTTTTATACAGATGGCTTCGACAGTCGACGAAAAGGAAATCCGCTGGGTGGGTTCGTCGTACGACGATCTGCTGGCGTTTCCGAAGGGTCCTCGCAAGGAGGCGGGCTTTCAGCTCGGGAAAGTGCAGGCCGGGCTGGAGCCGACTGACTGGAAACCCTTCGACGAGGTCGGTGCAGGCACCCGCGAAGTCCGAATCGGTGATGCCAAAGGCATCTTCCGGGTTATGTACGTCGCCAAGTTCGAGGAAGCGGTTTACGTCCTGCACTGCTTCCAGAAGAAGACGCAGACCACGTCGAAGCAGGACAAGAACACGGCCACGGCGCGCTATCGCGCCGTGGCGAGCACAAGAAAGGGCAAGCGATGACGATTGATACCGAGATCCGCCACGTCACAAAGGCCGGCGCCAACCTGTTCCTGGAGCTGGGCTTCTCGGCGTCGGAAGCCAAGAAGTTGCACACCGCCTCACGCAAGCACATCAACGACACGCGCCAGATCAAGCAGCAGTTGATGACCGAGCTCTCGAACTGGATTACCGAGCATCAGCTCAGGCAGGCGGACGCGGCGCAGATTCTGATGGTCTCGCGCCCGCGCATCTCTGATGTTGTCAACCAGAAGACTGCGAAGTTCACGATCGACACACTGATCGAGATGCTGAGCCGCGTGGGCAAGCCCGTGCGTCTCGCTGTGGGCTGAGCCGATGCTTGACACTTTGGGGGTACGACAGAGAGCACGTCCGGAGACGCTCACAAAGCAATCAAACAAAATCAAAACGATTGACCTCCAATGAAACTTGCCACCTGGAACGTCAACTCGCTGGCCGTGCGCCTGCCGCAGGTGCTGGCCTGGTTGACCGAGAACCCGGTCGATGTGCTGGTGCTGCAAGAGACCAAGCTCACCGACGACAAGTTTCCGCGCGCCGAGATCGAGGCTGCGGGGTACCACGTGCAGTGGTTCGGCCAGAAGACCTACAACGGCGTGGCCCTGCTCAGCCGCGAGCCAGCAGGCGACGTTCTTCGCAACATTCCGGGCTTCGACGATCCGCAGGCGCGCGTCATCACCGCCACCGTGGCCGGGGTGCGCACCATTGGCGCCTACATCCCCAACGGGCAGGCGCCCGACAGCGACAAATTCGTCTACAAGATGCGCTGGCTGACGGCGCTGCGCGAGTTTGTGCGCACCGAACTGGCGCAACACCCCGAGCTGGTGCTGATGGGCGACTACAACATCGCGCCCGAAGACCGCGACGTGCATGACCCGGTGGCCTGGGCCGGGCAGATTCTGTGCACCCCGCAAGAGCGCGAGCACTTCCAGGCGCTGCAGGCGCTGGGGTTGATCGACGCGTTTCGGCTCTTCGAGCAGCCGCCGCGGACCTGGTCTTGGTGGGACTACCGCAACCTCGCCTTCCGCAAGAACCAGGGCCTGCGCATCGACCACATCCTGGTCAGCCCGGCGCTGCTGCCGCGCGTGCAGGCCTGCGTCATCGACAAGCTGCCGCGCAAGAACGAGCGTCCCAGCGATCACGCGCCAGTCGTCGTGACTCTCGGCTGAGCAGCGCTTCGCGGTCACCGCGTGCGACGGCCGCCTGCGACTGCGGGCGAGGGCCTACTCCTTGAGCCCAAGCTCCTGGATCTTGCGCGTGATGGTGTTGCGCCCAATGCCCAGGCGCTGCGCGGCCTCGATGCGCCGCCCACGCGTGGCGTCCAGCGCGGTCTGAATGAGGCCACGCTCAAACTGCCGCGTCAGCGTGTCCCAGACCTCGGGCTCGCCTGCGTCGAGCCGGCGTTTGGCCTCGCGCTTGAGGTCGCCCAGCCAGGCCGGTGGCACCGATTCACCCACGGCTGCACTGGCCGCACCCTGCGTGGCAGCTAGCGGCTCACCCGCGTCGGCCACGGCCATGGGCGCCGCGGCGGGCACCGCAACGCCCAGCAGTTCGGGCGGCAGATCCTTGGCCTCGACCACCTGCGCCGGCGCCATCACGGTCAGCCAATGGCACAGGTTTTCGAGCTGGCGCACGTTGCCGGGAAAGTCGAACTCGGCCAGCCGCGCCAGCGCCGTATCGGCCATGCGCTTGGCTTCGACGCCCAGGTCGCGCGCGCTCTTGCCCAGGAACAGGCGCGCCAGCATGGCGATGTCTTCGCGCCGCTCGCGCAGCGGCGGCAGGCGCAGCCGGATGACGTTGAGCCGGTGGTACAGGTCTTCGCGGAACACGCCCAGGCGCACGCGCTCCTCCAGGTTCTGGTGCGTGGCAGCGATGACGCGCACGCTGCTCTTGATCGGCTGGTGGCCACCGACGCGATAGAACTGGCCATCCGACAGCACGCGCAGCAGCCGCGTCTGCAGGTCGAAGGGCATGTCACCGATTTCGTCCAGAAACAGCGTGCCGCCGTCGGCCTGCTCAAAGCGGCCGCGGCGCGTGGTCTGCGCGCCGGTGAAGGCGCCGCGCTCGTGGCCGAAGAGCTCGCTCTCGAGCAGATCCTTGGGGATCGCCGCGGTGTTGATGGCCACGAAGGGCCCGTGCGCGCGCGAGCTGTGCTTGTGCAGCGCGCGCGCCACCAGCTCTTTGCCGGTGCCGCTCTCGCCAGTGATCAT
>JANPMR010000584.1:0-6054 GCA_031427055.1 Rubrivivax sp. | reverse complement strand
GCCCGCCAGGCGGCCGAGCAGGCCTCGCAGATGAAGAGCCAGTTCCTGGCCAACATGAGCCACGAGATCCGCACGCCCATGAACGCCATCCTGGGCATGCTCAGCCTGCTGCAGCGCACCGAGCAGACGCCGCGCCAGCTGGAGTACACGCGCAAGACCGAGGGCGCCGCCAAGTCACTGCTGGCACTGCTCAACGACATCCTGGACTTCTCCAAGGTCGAGGCCGGCAAGATGGTGCTCGACCCGCAGCCCTTCCGCATCGACCAGATGCTGCGCGACCTGTCGGTGATCGTGTCGGCCAACGCGGGCACCAAGCCCGTGGAGCTGATGTTCGATGCCGATGCCACGCTGCCGCGTTCGCTGCTGGGCGACGAGCTGCGGCTGCGCCAGGTGCTGATCAACCTGTGCGGCAACGCGCTCAAGTTCACCGAGCGCGGCGAGGTCACGCTGTCGGTGCGCGTGCTGGCGCTCAGCGAGGCCGACGCCACGATCGAGTTTGCGGTCACCGACACCGGCATCGGCATCGCGCCCGAGAACCAGGCGCGCATCTTCACGGGCTTCACGCAGGCCGAGGCCTCGACGACGCGCCGCTTTGGCGGCACCGGGCTGGGCCTGGCCATCAGCCAGCGGCTGGTGGCGCTGATGGGCGGCGAGCTCGCGCTGCACAGTGAGCTTGGCCGCGGCAGTCGCTTCTCCTTCTGCCTAGCGATGAGCGTGCCCGAGCACGTGGAGCCGCCCGCACGCCAGAGCCTGCAGCGCCTGCGCACGCTGATCGTCGACGACAACCCACGATCGCTGGCGCTGCTGCAGGCCATGACCACGGCGCTGGGTTGGCAGGTTGCCACCGCCACGCATGGCGAGCAGGCGCTCGAACTCGCCGTCGAAGCCCATGCCGCCGGCGCGCCCTACCAGGCCATCTTCATCGACTGGAGCATGCCCGGCATGGACGGCGGCCAGACGGCGCGGCGCCTGCGCCAGCTGGCCGACGCACAAGAGCCGGCGCTCATCCTCATGGGCAGCGCCCAGGCGCGCGAGCTGCTCTCGCGCCGCGAGGGCGAAGACCAGCGCCTGGCCGATGGCTTCCTGGCCAAGCCGGTGACGGCGTCGATGATGCATGACGCCGTCATCGACGCCTTTGCCAGCCAGCAGCCGGCGGCCTTGGCACAGCGCACCGCCACGGCGACGACAACGATGACACGGCCGCTGGCCGGCCTGCGCTTGCTGGTGGTCGAGGACAACCCCAACAACCAGCAGGTCGCGCGCGAGTTGCTCGAAGACGAGGGCGCGCACATCACGATCGCCCACAACGGCCAGGAAGGGGTGGATGCGGTGGCAGCCGCGCAGCCCGCCTTCGACGCCGTGCTGATGGACATCCAGATGCCGGTGATGGATGGCTACGCCGCCACCCGCCACATCCGCCAGACGCTGGGCCGCACGGCGCTGCCCATCATCGCCATGACCGCCAACGCCATGGCCAGCGACCGCGCCGAGTGCTTGGCCGTCGGCATGAACGAGCATGTGGGCAAGCCCTTCGACCTGGCCCGGCTGATCTCGGTGCTGCTGCGCCTGACAGGCCGCGGCACGGCTCCGGCGCTGGCGCTGGCGCCTGCCGCGCCCACAGCCGGCGTGTCAAAAGCGCTGTCCGCGCTGACCACGCTGGCCACGCGCCACGGCATCGACCTGAGGGCGGCACTCGAGCGCTACATGGGCAAGCTGGCGGTCTACACACGCATGCTGCAGAACTTCGAGCGCAGCCTGCACCAGTTGCCCGCCGAGCTGACGGCGGCAGTGGCCCAAGGCGACCTGGGCACCGCGTCGCGCGCCGCGCACACCCTGCGCGGCCTGGCCGCGACCCTGGGCGTCGACCGCCTGGCCGCCGCTGCCGGTGAGGCCGAGACCTTGCTGCTGGGCGCCAACGCCGCGCAGCACGCTGCGGCCTGCGCCCAGGCCGTTGCCGCAGCGGCCGTGGCGGCCGCACCCGGCATTGCCGAACTGACAGCGGGCCTGGCCGCACTGGCCGGCCCGGCACCCGCCGCGGCCGTGACCAAGGCCTTCGATGCTGCCGCCTGCCGCGAACGCATTGCGCAAGTGGCCGATCTCGTGAACAGTTGCGACATGGGCGCACTTGAACTGATGACCGGCTTGCGCGAACAGTTCAGCGCCGGTGCGAACGGCCCCTTGCGCACGGCCTTGGCCGCGCTCGACAGCGCCGTCTCGGCACTCGACTTCGAACTCGCCGCGCGCCTGTGCCAGGGCACACTCGACACCTTGGCGGACACCGCGCAGGCATAGGTATAGGCACAGGCACAGACACAGGCCCAGACATGAGCACCGAGACGCTTTCAACTGCCGCCGCAAACCCGAGCCTGGTGCCCGACCTGATCGGCCTGCCCAGCCTCACGGGTGCCTCCACCGCCCGCCCTCGCTTGCTGGTGGTGGACGACCAGCCCGTCAACGTGCAGGCCCTGTACCAGGTGTTCGCCGCCGACCACCAGGTCTTCATGGCCACCAGCGGCGAGCAGGCGCTCAATGTCTGCCGCAACAAGCTGCCCGACGTGGTGCTGCTCGACGTGGTGATGCCCGGCATGGACGGCCACGCCGTGTGCCGGGCGCTCAAGGCCGACGCGCTGACGCGCGACATTCCGGTCATCTTCGTCACCGCCCACACCGACACCGCGGCCGAAGAGGCCGGGCTGGCGCTGGGCGCGGTGGACTTCATCTCCAAGCCACTGCGTCCCAGCATCGTGCGGGCGCGCGTGAAGACGCAGGTCACGCTCAAGCGGCAGTCCGACGCACTGCGCGAACTGGTCTACCTCGACGGCCTGACCGGCGTGCACAACCGCCGCTACTTCGATGAGCGATTCGATCTCGAATGCCGCCGCGCCGAGCGCAGCGGCGCCCCGGTGAGCCTGGCCATGATCGACGTCGACCACTTCAAGCGCTACAACGACCACTACGGCCACCAGCGCGGCGACGATTGCCTGCGCCTGGTGGCGCGCAGCCTGCGCGAGAGCCTGCGCCGGCCGGCCGATCTGGTGGCGCGCTACGGCGGCGAAGAGTTTGTCTGCGTGCTGCCCGAGACCGACCTGGCCGGCGCGCAGGGCCTGTGCACCCTCATCGAACAGCGCATCCGCGAACTGGCCATCGAGCACGCCATGTCACCGCACGACGCGCGCATCGTCACCGTGAGCATCGGCGTGTGCACCAAGTCGCCGCAGGCCACGGCCAGCGCGGTCGAGTTGCTGGCCATGGCCGACCGCCAGCTCTACGAAGCCAAGACCAGCGGCCGCGCGCGCGTCTGCTCGAACCAGTTGGACTGACGCCCGCCGTCAGCCGCGCACGCCCAGCAGTCGTGCCGGCAGCATGACGATGCCGCGCAGCAGCGCAAACACGCCGCCCACGGCAATGCCCAGCAAGCGCAGCGGCAGCGACAGCAGCCACACCAGCGGCATCAACACCAGCGCCAGCAGCGCCAGCGGCCAGCACAGCACGAACAGCAGGCACCAGCCGACGAAGAGCAGCAGGGCGTTCATGTCAGTACCGCCCGGCCGCCCGAAGGTACTGACGCGCCCCTCGGGGGCTGAGGGCCGCGGCTCCAAGTCCGCCTGCGCGGACTTGGACGGCCCGAAGGCCTGCCGACTCTGGCGGCAGGCAGCGAACGAAGTGAGCTTGGGGCAGTTTCACGTCAAGCGCGCGGCGCGGCGGCCTGCGCCCATTGCGGGCCTGCCGCGTCGGCGGGCTGGGCGAGATGGTCGATGCCGCCGAGCATGCCCAGGGTGATCAGGGCCGACAGGCTCATCGAAACGGTGCGGGCGATCAGGCGTTGGGTCATGGCGGTCTCCGGCAGTTCAGGCGGTGAAGCGATGACGCAACTATCGTCATCGCCGCCGCGCGCCGCCACCCCGATGCGACAGACCGTTGCCAGACCGTGCCGAGCGGCATCCGGCGGCGATCAAGCGCCGCGCGACGCCTGCGTGGCCCACGCGGCCAAGCGCTGGTGCAACTGCTCCAGCCCGTCGGTCAGCGCCGCCGGGCCGGGCTGCAGGATGTCGCAGGACTTGATCTCGTGCAGCCGGCCCGCCAACACGGCCGGCACCTGCGCCCAGCCGGCGCGGGCGGCGACGTGTTCGGGGCGAAACTTCTTGCCGCACCACGAGCCGAAAATCACGTCCGGCGCGCGCCGTGCCGGCTCCAGCGCGTCGGCAATCACGCGGTCGCGGCCCATCGACTGCACGGCGCGCTCGGGAAAGATGTCGTCGCCGCCGGCCAGCGCCGTCAGCTCCGACACCCAGCGGATGGCGCTGATCATGGGCTCGTCCCATTCCTCGAAGTAGACGCGCGGCCGTCGCGGCCAGGCGGCGGTGGCGGCGGCGATCTGCGCGTGGCGCGACAGGCACTGCGCGATCCACGCCTCGGCGCGGTCTTGCGCGCCCACCATCCCAGCCACCAGGCGCAGCGTGGCCCAGATCTCAGCCAGGCTGCGCTGGTTGGTGACGAGCACGTTGAGGCCGGCGCGAATCAGCTTGTCGGCCAGCGCCGCCTGCATGTCAGAAAAGCCGATCACCAGATCGGGCTCGAGCGCCACGATGCGGTCGATCTTGCCGTCCAGAAAGCTCGAGACACGCGGATGCGCCTGGCGTGCGCGGCGCGGCCGCACCGTGTAGCCACTGATGCCGACGATGCGCGCCTCTTCACCCAGCAGGTAGAGCCACTCGGTGGTCTCTTCGGTCAGGCAGACGATGCGTTGCGGGCCCATCTCGGTGCCACTCACAGTGCGGGCAGCGCAACCCAGCGCGCGCCAGCCGCGGACATCACGCGCTCGACGCTGAAGGCGCCGCCAAACGCTGCCACCAGCGCTGCGTGCAGCACCGGGTCGGCCGCGGCCCCATCGGCCACCAGGCGGCCCTGCGCCATCACCAGCACGCGGTCCGCCGCCAGGGCGAGGTTGATGTCGTGCAGCACGGTCAGCACGGCGGCGCCGTCGCGCGCACGCGCCGCCAGGCTGCGCAGCAGCGCGCGCTGATGCGGCGCGTCGAGGTGCGTGGTGGGCTCGTCGAGCAGCAGCACTGGCGCGCCCACGGCCAGTGCGCGCGCCAGCAGCACGCGCTGGCGCTCGCCGCCGGAGAGCTCGCCCAGGCGCCGCGCGGCCAGCGCATCACACGCGGTCTCGGCCATCGCGGCCTCAACGGCGGCCGCATCGCAAGCGTCGGGCGCACCCAGCAGGCCGTGGCGCGGCAGGCGGGCCAGCGCCACGACGTCGCGGGCCGAAAGATCGCCCTCGGACTCGCCGGCCTGCGACAGCCAGGCCAGGCGCTGGGCGCGCTCTCGCGCAGGCCACTCGCGCAGTGCACGGCCGACCAGGGTGACGGTGCCGCTTTCGGGCTCGAGCAGCCCGGCCAGCCCGAGCAACAGCGTGCTCTTGCCTGCGCCGTTGGGGCCGACGAGGGCGGCCCACTGCCCGCCGCGCAGTGCAAGCGAAACGGCATCGACGACGCGACGCCCACCCAGGCGCAGCGACAGCGCGTCACATCGCAGCACGTCACAGCTCAGCGCGTCAGCCACCGACGGCGCCACGCCCGTGGGGCTCGGCATTGACGAAGGCTTGGGCGGCAGGTCTGCTTGTCTATACAAGTGCGGACGCCATCATGGCCAGCCCCGCGAAGCCGACTGTCCAGACGCCGGTGCGCAGGTACGGGATGCCTGCGTAGTACACGGCAACGAACACAAGCCTGGACCAGAAGAAGAGCTCGGCGCCGAGGAGTATCCGCGGCGACTGAACTCCGGATGCATGCGCGACGAGTGCGAGGGCAGCGAAGAGAACAAAGCTTTCCAGCGTGTTCTTGGCTGTGCGGTCGGCGCGTCCAGAAAGCGGCGTTGGGTCAGGGAGATTTTCGCGGTTTCCCATGGCGACCTTCATGCCGTCCAAGGTCCAGCCTTTGGCTCGGATGAGACTGGCGGCCAGCAGCAAGAGCCAGGTGATGGCGGCCATGTAGACGACCAACGAAAGTAGATGAGTCATGTACCTCTCCTGTGTCTGCGGTGGCAGCGTTGTAC
>JANPMR010000583.1:0-4729 GCA_031427055.1 Rubrivivax sp. | reverse complement strand
GCGCGCGGCGGCGGTGGCGCGCTATGTCAACCTGTTCTTCGTGTGGGGGCCGTTGTTCCACGACAAGCCCGGCTTCGAGTGGGCGCTGGGCATGCTGGCCGCGCCACGTGAGCGCGAATGGGCCACCGTGCACCAGTTGGTGCGACGTTCGATGGCCGAACTGCAAAAGATGCCCGACGCGCGCATTCAGGCAACCGCGCTCGAAGCCGCCGATGCCCGCATCGTCGAGCGCTTCGGCAAGCTAGGCGTCAACGGCGACCTGCAGCCCTACGAGCCGCCACTGGCGCCCGTACGGTCCTGCGATCTCGAAGCGGTCGAGATCCGCCTGCTAGAGCCCGCCGTGGCCCAGCGCTACGTGGTCGAAGCCGGCCAGTGGCAGCGCGCTGACATCCCGCTGCCGCAGCCGCTGCGCATCGACGCCGCCAACCCGGTGCCGCCGCTCATCGCTGCTTTGTCGCGACCGCCCGGCCAGTCGCCCGCGGCGCGCCTGCAACTGCGCGCGCGCACGCATGCCGTCTGCGACGGCGACCTGCACCCGGCCCTGAGCGTCCTGGGCAGCCATGGTCGCTGGCAATGGATGGGGCACGAGACGCGGGCTCTGAACTGGCCGGTGGCCACGTTGGAGCCGCCGATGCCCAAGGCCGGGCCGGGCACGGCCATCGGCGAAGAGACCTCGCCCGACATCTGCAAGCTCGCACTCGATGTTTGCGGCCTGCGCGACGAAGGTGACGCGATCGGCGCGCTACAAACGATGGTCTGGGTCTGGCCCAGCGCGCAGTGGTGGCTCGAGGTGCAGCGCAGTGCGCCGGTTGGCGCGGCCCGAACCACACGTTGCCGCGTCGAGTGCGACGCCTTGCCGCTGGACGCCGCGCCCATGCGCAAGCACTTCGAGACCGGTCTCGACCCGGCCGGCGACCTGGCGCTGAAGCGCCTGCTGGGCGCCTGGACGGCCGTGGCTGGCCTGTCCTCGCCGCGGCTCGAAGGCAGCCTGGGACTGCTTATCGGCCGAGCGTCCTTCACCTGGGGCTGGTGCCTGGGCGCCGGCGGAATGGACGGCCGGGCGTTCCTGCGCCTGCTGGGCGAGATGGACATGCAGGCGCTGCTGGCCGACATCGTGCTCGACGGTGAATTCACCTTCGGCGGCGCGCGTGCCAAGTTGCTTCTGCGCTGCAGTGGTGATGCGCCACTCAAGCTGCAGCTGGCGCGCGAGACCACCGAGCCACCGCTGCTGCCCGTGATGGCGCCGGCCACGGTGCACTTCAAGCTGGCGTTCACGCTCGAGCTCGTGCCGCTGGCCGGTGACAGCGGTGCCGTGTTGCAGATGGCCGGCCCGTGTACGGGCGCGCTGGTGGGCGAAGCCGGATTGCGGCCGCGTACCTCGGGCGGCAGCGGCTGGGAATGGTTTGCTGCGTTGCGCGTAGAGCCCGCCGCGGTGCCCATGCTGCTGGTCGACCCGCTGACCGGCAGCCAGGCTTTCGAGCACCCCTTGCTGCCCGCGAGCATGCTGCTGGACTGGAGCCTGGGCTGATGGAGCGGCTGCTGGTCTTGCGGCTCGAGAGCATCGGCGTCAACGCCGAGGCCGTGCTCAACGGCGTGCCAGTGGCGCGCAGCAGCACCGCGCGGCGTGTCGTTACGGTGCCGATCCACGAGTACACGCTGTCGGGTGGCAACGAGATCGAACTCGTGATCGAGCCGCCCGCACCGGGGGCGCCGGCCGTAACCGAGCCGCGCCTGAGCGACGGCAAGTGCGGCGCCAGCATGCAACTGCTGCTGCCGCGCGTGGGCCAGGTGGCGCACCCGGACAACGCGCGAACGCTGGCCCGCATCGACTGGGCGCCGCCGGCCGACGAGGTGACCGAGATGCCGGCCACGCTGCGGCAGTCTGTCGACCTGCCGATTTCCTTTCCGCGCTGGCGCTGGCTCGACGCACCGCAGGTGCTCGACCCGCTCGAGGTGACGGCTGCCGCGGCGGCCTTCCTGCAAGGCCTGGCGCTGGGCCTGCAGCGCGGCGACCCCGAGCCGCTGCTGCTGGCATCGCGCCTGCGCCTGGAAGAGTTGGCACAGGCTTACCAACGCAGCCTGGCTGACGACGTTGGCCGCTTCCGCTTGGGCGTGCAACAGGCCCACGCCCGTCAGCCACTCAAGCCGGTGATGCCCAAGGCCGATACGCTCAAGCTGCGCTCGCTTGCCGGCGGCCGGCTGCTTGAGTGCCTGGGTGCCGACGGCGCTGCGGCCTTGGGCAGCCCTGCCGCCGGTGGCAGCAAGATCGAGTGGCCCGTAAGGCTCGCGATGGTCGAGGGGCGTTTCTACGTGCTGCGCTAGCAGCTTGCAGGTGGCTTGAGGGCGGCTATGCTCGCGGCTGTGAATCTTGATGGAGTGGCTGAATGATCGTGCTGACGGTGCTCAGCTACAACGGCGACAAGGCGGACGGGCTTTCGGCGCAGCTCGATGAGCTCGGAGGCACCATTGGCCGCGCCGACAACAACCAGCTTGTGCTGCCCGACCCCGAGCGCACGATCTCGCGCGTGCATGCGCGTGTCGTGTTCCGCGCCGGCCGCTACGCCATCGTCGACAACGGCAGCAACCCGATCAGCGTCAATGGCCTGGCCGTCGGCGCCGGCCGCGAGCATCCGCTGAACCCCGGCGACAAGGTGGAGATCGGCGGCTACCTGATCGAAGCGCGTGAAGGCGCTGCCGGCACGGTCAGCGACGACCCCTTTGCTGATCTCTTTTCCGACGGCCCCGTGGGCCTGGCCGCGCCCGTGTCGGCGCCCGCACCCGCGCGGGCGCCTGCCTCGGCGCCATCGATGCAGACCACGGCCTGGCCCTCGCCGGCCGCGCCCGCACCGCGCCCTTTCGCGCCCGCGCCCCCCCACACGCGCTCGCCAGCGCCTGCTGCGGCCGGGGCGCCGGGCCAGATCCCCGACGACTGGGACCCCTTTGCGCCCGATACCAGCCATGCGCCGATGCCCGGCGGCACAGCGGCTCCAGCGCCCGCGTTGGGTGCCTCGTTGGGTGAGCTGTCGCTGGACCTGCCGATGGGCGGCACCGACTCGCTGGACGACTTGTTCGGACTGTCGGGCGTGGCGCCGGCGGCCGATCCCTTGACCTCGGCCGCACGCACCGCGACGCTGATGCCGCCCAGCCGCAGTGATCACGTGTCCGAGCTCAACACGCCCATGTCGCTGCCGCGCTCGCCGCGCACCGCGCCGCAGGCGCCGCAGCCGTCCGAGCTGCCTTCAGGCGCCATCCTGTCCTGGAACGATCCGCCGCGAGACGGGCGCGTCGTCACGCTGCCGGGGGTCATGCTGCCCAGCCCACCCGCGTCAAGCCCGTTGGCACCGGCGCCGAACCGGCCCCCGGCAATGGCGCAGGCACCGGCCCGCAGCGGCGGCGGCAACGACGCGGCCTTGTTGGCGGCGCTGCTAGAGGGGCTGGACGCGCCGGGTCTCAAGCTGCACGAACTGACCCCCGACACCATGCGCACCATCGGCGTGCTGCTGCGTGAATCGGTGCGTGGCGCGGTTGAGTTGCTGGTGGCGCGCGCCGCGCTCAAGCGCGAGATGCGCGCCGAGATGACGATGATCGTGTCGCGCCAGAACAACCCGCTCAAGTTCTCGCCGACAGTGGAGGTCGCGCTGGCGCACTTGCTCGGGCCGTCGTCGCCCGGTTTCATGCCAGCCGCACCGGCGGTGCGCGACGCCTTCGACGACTTGCGCGCCCATCAGCTCGGCGTGATGGCCGGCATGCGCGCGGCGCTCGAAGGCGTGCTGCAGCGCTTCAACCCCGAGCAGCTCGAGTCCAAGCTCACCCGCAAGTCGACACTCGCCAGCCTGATCCCGGCGGCGCGCAAGGCGCGGCTGTGGGAACTCTTCAACGAACTCTTTGCGCAGCTCCAGACCGAGGCGCAGGATGACTTCGACGAACTCTTCGGCAAGGCCTTCCTGCGGGCCTACGAAGACCAGCTCGACCGCCTGCACGGCGAAGCCGGGCCCCGCTAGGAGAAGGCCATGCTTGCACTCGAGGTTGCCCTGATGACCGACCGCGGCGGGCGCAAGTACAACGAGGACGCCTGCGGCCACTGGCACTCCAAACGCCATCTGTGCTGCGTGCTGGCCGATGGCGCGGGCGGCCATGGCGGCGGTGACGTTGCGTCGCGCATCGCGGTGCAAGAACTGATCGGCCGCTTCGCGCAGCAGCCCACCGAGCGCGCCAGCGAGCTCGACCGGCTGTTGCGCGTCACCAATGACGTGCTCATCGGCCAGCGCGTGCCGGGCACCGTCAAGCAGGACATGCACAGCACGGTCGTCTGCCTGGTGATCGATTTCATCGGTCACACGGCGCACTGGGCGCACGCCGGCGACTCGCGCATGTACTGGTTTAGACGCGGCCGCTTGCGCGACCGCACGCGCGACCACAGCCTGGTGCAGTCACTCGTCGACAACGGCGTGTTGAAGGCGGAAGAAGCACGCACGCACCCCAAGCGCAGCGAGCTGCGCTCGGCACTGGGCATTGCATCGGATGTGCTCGAGGTGAGCGCCGGCGAGGGCGACGAGGAGGTCGAGGCCGGTGACGCCTTCCTTCTTTGCACGGATGGCGTTTGGGAGTACCTGCCCGATACTGTGCTCGAGCGCACCCTGGCGTCGTCCGCCAACCCGGCGGCCTGGATTGGTGAGTTGGCGGTCGAGGTGCGCAAGGCGGCCAGCCACAAGACCAGCCACGACAATTT
>JANPMR010000582.1:0-7261 GCA_031427055.1 Rubrivivax sp. | reverse complement strand
TCGCGCGCATTGACCATCAGCAGCAGCGGCGCACGGCCGTGCCCCGGCACGCCAATCCAGGCGCCCAGGATGCGCGACATGCGGTTCTCCCAGTGCTCGGGCGACATCGGCTCGCCGGTGCGGCGCAGCCAGGCCAGGTCGTGGCGGCCGCGCGCATCGGGCAGGCCGGTGAACCAGCGCGTGCCCAGGGGCAGCAGGCGGCGGCGCAATGCCAGCAGGTGGGCCGTGAAATCGATCAGCTTCTGGTCGGCGCGCGCCCAATCAATCCAGGTGATCTCGTTGTCCTGGCAATACGGGTTGTTGTTGCCGCCCTGGCTGTGGCCCAGCTCGTCGCCGGCGGCCAACATGGGCGTGCCCTGTGCCAACAGCGTGGTGGCCAGCAAGGCGCGTTGCAGGCGTCGACGGCGGGCGTTGACGACGGGGTCCGAGGTCGGGCCTTCCCAGCCGCAGTTCCAGCTCAGGTTGTGGCCGTGGCCGTCGCGGTTGTTCTCGCCGTTGGCCTGGTTGTGGCGCATGTCGTAGCTCACCAGGTCGGCCAGCGTGAAGCCGTCGTGGCTGACCACGTAGTTGACCGATTCCAGCGGCGAGCGCCGCCGCGCCTGGAACAGATCGGATGAGCCCGCCAGCCGCAGCGCCAGCTCGCCGCGCGTGCAGTCACCGCCCAGCCAGAAGGCGCGTGCGGTGTCGCGGAAGCGGTCGTTCCACTCGAGCCAGCCGCGTGGAAACTGCCCCACCTGCCAGCCGTTGGGGCCCAGGTCCCAGGGTTCGGCGATGAGCTTCACGCCCTGCAGCACCGGGTCTTGCAGCACGGCCTTGAAGAAGGGGCCATCGGGTTCGAAGCCCGGGCTGGCGCGGCCCAGCACAGGCGCGAGGTCGAAGCGAAAGCCATCGACGTGGAAGTCCTGAACCCAGTGGCGCAGGCTGTCCATCACCATCTGCAGCACGCGCGGGTGGCGGATGTCGAGCGTGTTGCCGCAGCCGCTCCAGTTGTCGTAGCGGTCGCGGTGGCCTTCGGGCAAGCGATACCAGCTCGCGTTGTCCAGGCCGCGCCAGCTCAGCGTGGGGCCGCGCTCATCGCCTTCGGGGGTGTGGTTGTAGACGACGTCGAGCAGCACCTCGATGCCAGCCGCATGCAGCCGGCGCACCATCTCGCGGAACTCGTCGCGCGGCGCGCCACTGCTGGCGCGGCGCGGGTCCGGGCAGAAGAAGCCCAGCGTGTTGTAGCCCCAGTAGTTGACCAGGCCCTGCTCGTGCAGACGGGGCTCGTCGAGCACCTGCTGCACCGGCAACAGGCTGAGCGTGGTGACGCCCAGGCGCAAAAAGTGCGCGATGGCGGCGTCCGAACCCAGGCCGGCAAAGCTGCCGCGCTGCGCCTCGGGCACGCCGGGCAGCAGTTGCGTGAAGCCGCGCACGTGGACCTCGTACAGCACGGCGTCCTGCATCGGCACGGCGGGCGGGCGGTCGCCCTGCCAGTCGAAGGTGTCGGCGACGACGCGCGCCCGGTGTGCGGTGGCGCCGTTGTCGCGCATGTCCATGTGCTGCGGGTGCTCGCGGTCGGCGCCGCCGTGCGCACCGCGCCAGTCGAAGCCGCCCGGTGGCGCGACGATCTCCCGTGCCCAGGGGTCGAGCAACAGCTTGTGCAGATTGAAGCGGTGGCCGCGGTCCGGCCGCCAGGGGCCATGCGCGCGCAGACCGTACACCAGGCCCGCACCGGTGCTGGGCAGCCAGCCGTGCCAGATGTCGCCGCTATGCCCGGGCAGTGCCAGGCGCTCGGTCTGCACCGCGCCCGTGGCGTCAAACAGGCACAGGTCAACTTGCGAGGCATGGGCCGAGAAGACGGCGAAGTTGACGCCGTCGCCGTCCACCGTCGCGCCCATGGGCCAAGGGCGGCCTTCCTGCAGGCGCGTACCCGCCGGGTTTGCTGGCGGCATCACGGCCAGGCGCGAGATCAGCCGATCCATTCCAGGAAAACCGTCGCCAGCGGTGGCACCGAGAGCACCACCGAGTGAGCTCGGCCATGGCTGTGTACTGCTTCCGCCTGCGCCACGCCCAGCGGCGTGCCGACATTGCTGCCGCCGTAGTGGTGTGAGTCGGTGTTGAGCCGCTCCTGCCAGCGGCCGGCTCGTGGCACGCCCAGGCGCAGGCCTTCGTGCACCACGGGCGCCATGTTGCAGATCACGAGCATCAACTCACCACCACGCCCTTTGCGCACAAAGCTCAGCAGGCTGCGGCGTGCGTCGTCGTGATCGATCCACTCGAAGCCCTCGCCGCTGAAGTCCTGGCTGTAGAGCGCCGGGCTGGCCTTGTAGAGGTGGTTGAGGTCGCGCACCAGGCGCTGAATGCCGGCGTGTTCGGCTTGCTCAAGCAGGTGCCAGTCGAGGCTGGCGTCATGGTTCCACTCGCGCATCTGCGCGAACTCGCAGCCCATGAACAGCAGCTTCTTGCCCGGGTGGCCCCACATGAAGCCGTAGTACGCGCGCAGGTTGGCAAACTGTTGCCAGCGGTCGCCGGGCATCTTCGCCAGCAGGCTGCCCTTGCCATGCACGACCTCGTCGTGCGAGATCGGCAGCACGAAGTTCTCGGTGAAGGCGTAGACCAGGCCGAAGGTCATTTCGCCATGGTGATGGCTGCGGTGGATGGGGTCGCGCGCCATGTACTGCAGCGTGTCGTGCATCCAGCCCATGTTCCACTTGAAGTGGAAGCCCAGGCCGCCCGCGTAGGTGGGGCGGCTGACGGCGGGGAAGGCGGTGCTTTCTTCGGCCAGTGTGGCGGCCTGCGGGCGCTCGCCGCCGATGACCTCATTCGTGCGCTTGAGAAACGAGATGGCCTCGAGGTTTTCGCGCCCGCCGTGCACGTTGGGGATCCACTCGCCGGCCTTGCGGCTGTAGTCGCGGTAGAGCATCGACGCCACGGCATCGACGCGCAGGCCGTCGATGTCGAAGCGCTCCAGCCAGTACAGCGCGCTGCCAACCAGAAAGTTGCGCACCTCGGTGCGGCCGAAGTTGTAGATGAGGGTGTTCCAGTCGTTGTGGAAGCCCTCGCGGCGGTCGGCGTATTCGTACAGGTGCGTGCCGTCGAACTGCGCCAGGCCGTGTGCGTCAGTGGGGAAGTGCGCCGGCACCCAGTCGAGCAGCACGCCGATGCCCGCGGCGTGCGCGCGCGCCACGAAGCGGCGCAGGCCGGCGCCGTCGCCATGTCGCGATAACCGATCGGACGGCACGCTGTGGCGCGCCGTGGGTGAGTACAGGCCCAGCGTCTGGTAGCCCCAGGAGCCATCGAAGGGGTGCTCGCTGATCGGCAGCAGCTCGAGGTGCGTGAAGCCCATGTCCTGGGCGTAAGGCACCAGCGCATCGGCCAGTTCGTCCCAGTTCAGCCAGCGGTTGCCCTCCTCGGGATTGCGCCGCCAGCTCGCCAGGTGCACCTCGTAGATGCTCATCGGCGCATCCAGCGCATTGGCCGCCTGGCGCGCGGGGGAGGGCGGCAGTATCGGCGGCATCACGGTCACCACGCTGGCGGTGGCCGGGCGCAGCTCGCTCTGGCGGGCGTAGGGGTCGGCCTTCTGCGGCAACAGATGGCCGTCGCGGTCGAGCAGTTCGAACTTGTAGCGTGCGCCGACGTCCACGCCGGGCAGGAAGATCTCCCACACGCCGCACTCGCGGCGCAGGCGCATGGCGTGGCGGCGCCCGTCCCAGAAGTTGAAGTCGCCGACGACGCTGACGCGCGACGCGTTGGGCGCCCAGACGGCAAACGCGGTGCCGGCCACGCCGTCCAGCAGGCGCGGCGTGGCGCCCAGGATCTCGTAAGGGCGCAGGTGCGAGCCCTCGCCGAGCAGCCAGACGTCCATCTCGCCCAGCACCGAGCCGAAGCGGTAGGGGTCATCGATCAGCCCCTGGCTGCCGTCCTGCCAGCGCACGCGCAGCTGGTACGCGCCGGTGCCACCAAAGGGGCCGGCGAAGACCCCCGCGGCGTGACGCAGATCCAGCGGCCAAGCGCGCGCACCCGCCATCGCCTGCACGGCCACGGCGCCCGGCAGGAAGACGCTCACATGGGTGCCGCCGTGGCCGTCGTCGTGCGGCCCGAGCACGGCAAACGGATCGCCATGCCGGCCCTGCACCAGCGCCTGAAGGTCGGCTTCGCCCAGCACGCGTCAGGCCTTGGCCGCCAGGCCCCAGACCTCGCGCGCGTACTCGCGGATGGTGCGGTCGGACGAGAAGAAGCCCATGCCCGCGACGTTGATGATGGCCTTGCGGGCCCAGGCTTGGGGGTCGCGATACAGGGCGTCGACGCGCGCCTGCGCAGCGAGGTAGCTGTCGAAGTCGGCCAGCAGCATGTAGTGGTCGCCGCCCCAGAGCAGCGAGTCGACCAGTGCGCGGTAGCGGCCTGGCTCGTCGGCAGAGAACAAGCCGCCGGCGATGGCGTCGAGCACGGCCTTGATGCGGGCGCTTTCTTCGTAGATGCGCAGCGGCTGGTAGCCGGCAGCGCGCTGCGCGGCGACCTCGTCGGTGGACAGGCCGAAGATGAAGATGTTGTCGTCGCCCACCTGCTGGCGGATCTCGACGTTGGCGCCGTCGTCGGTGCCGATGGTGAGCGCACCGTTGAGCGCCAGCTTCATGTTGCCGGTGCCCGAGGCTTCGGTGCCGGCGGTGGAGATCTGCTCCGACAGATCGGCGCCGGGCATGATCACTTCGGCCACCGAGACGCCGTAGTTGGGCACGAACACCAGCTTGAGCCGGCCACGCAGCCGCGCGTCGTGGTTGATGACGGCGCCCACGTCGTGGATCAGCCGGATCACGTTCTTGGCCGCGGTGTAGCTGCTGGCCGCCTTGCCGGCAAAGATCACCGTGCGCGGCACCCAGTCGGCGTCCGGCGCGGCCAGCATGGCCTGGTAGCGGGCCACCACGTGCAGCACGTTGAGCAGTTGGCGCTTGTAGTCGTGAATGCGCTTGACCTGCACGTCGAACAGGCTCGTCGGGTCGACCATCACGCCGGTGCTGGCGTGGATGTGCTCGGCCAGACGCGCCTTGTTGGCCTGCTTGACGGCCATGAAGGCGCTGCAGAAGTCGGCGCGGCCGCCGTGCTCGCCCAATCGGGCGAGCTGGTCGAGATCCAGCCGCCAGCCGCTGCCGATGGCGCTGTCGATCAGCGAAGCCAGGCTCGGGTTGGCCTGCGCCAGCCAGCGGCGCGGCGTCACACCGTTGGTCATGTTGGTGAAGCGCTCGGGCCACAGGCTGGCGAAGTCAGCGAAGAGGGTCTTCACCAGCAGCTCACTGTGCAGCGCCGAGACGCCGTTGATCTTGTGGCTGCCCACCACGGAGAGGTTGGCCATGCGCACACGGCGCTCGCCGCGCTCGTCGATCAGCGACAGGCCGCGCAGGAACTCGGCGTCGCCCGGCCGATGCGCCGCCGCTTCGGCCAGGAATTCGGCGTTGATGCGGAAGATGATCTCCAGGTGCCGCGGCAGCACCTGCTGCATCAGCGCCACCGGCCAGGTCTCCAGCGCCTCGGGCATCAGCGTGTGGTTGGTGTAGCTGAAGACCTTCTTCGTGATCGCCCAGGCGGCGTGCCAGCCGAAGCCGTGCTCGTCGACCAGCAGCCGCATCAGTTCGGCCACGCCGATGGCCGGGTGGGTGTCGTTGAGGTGGATGGCCGCCTTGTCCGACAGGTTGGTCAAGCGGCCGTTCTCGGCCAGGTGTCGCGCCAGGATGTCCTGGATGGACGCGCTGGTGAAGAAGTACTCCTGGCGCAGCCGCAGTTCGCGGCCGGCCGGCGTGCTGTCGTTGGGGTACAGCACCCACGAGATGTTCTCGTACTGGTTCTTGAACTCGGCGGCGCGGGCGTAGTCGCCGGTGTTGAAGGCGTGCAGGTCGATCTGGCTCGGCGCCGCGGCCTTCCACAGGCGCAGCGTGCTGACGCGTTCGGTGCCATGGCCGGGGATGATCATGTCGTAGGCCTTGGCGTTGACCTCGCCAGCATGGCGCCAGGTCGGCACCAGGCTCGGGTCGGCGGCTGGTTCGACCCAGCCGCCAAAGCGCACCAGGTAGTGCACGCCGCTGCGCGGAAACTCCCAGGGCGTGCCGTCTTCGATCCAGGGGTCCGGATGCTCTACCTGGCGGCCGCCAACGATGCTCTGCTTGAACATGCCGAACTCGTAGCGGATGCCGTAGCCAAAGGAGGGCAGCTCTACCGTGGCCATGCTGTCCAGGAAGCAAGCCGCCAGGCGGCCCAGACCGCCGTTGCCCAGCGCTGCGTCGGGCTCGGTGGCGGCAAGGTCCTCGAGCGCGCAGGCGTGCTCGCGTGCGGCCACGCCCATCTCGCCCTTGATGTCCAGCGCCGCCAGCGCGTTGGAGAGCGTGCGGCCGATCAGGAACTCCATCGACAGGTAGTACACGCGGCGCGCCTTGGCGGCACGGTCGGCGCTGTCGCCAGCCACCCAGCGCTCAGACAACTGCTCTCGCGCAACCTGCGCCACCGCGTGCATGATCTCCGTCCGTGTGGCGCCGGCCGGTGCTGCACCCACGGTGTGCAGCAGATGGTGTTGCACGGCCTGGGCGGTGTTGATGGTGGCGCCAGAATTCAGTTCTGTGGAAGGGGTGCTGTGGTGTGACATTGCAAAGGCTGGCCCGCTGGGCGCGGGAACTGGGCAGGATCGCCGGTGCCTGCGAGTGTCTCTGAACGGCAGCCTTGGCGTCAATGGCAACTGCCGAAGTCGGCTTGTAGTTTGGCTACATCGCTCCGACAGTTTTGGCGACAGAGATCAACCGAACAATTTCTGCGAACCACGTAAAAACGCCATACTTCAATCGACTACGTCGTGTTATCAATGTGATGCTTTTGTATGTTACTAAATCTAGAGCAGAATTTTCTGTTTTCGATCAGTCGATAGAGGCTGTAATTTTGTTGCACTGAAGCCATCAAGGACGAAGCATGAAACCGATCGATGTGGCCCAGGGCCTGGACCTTCCGCGTCGCGCCGTTGCCCTCGTGTTGGCTGGCGGGCGTGGCAGTCGCCTGAAGAACCTGACCGACACCCGCGCCAAGCCGGCGGTGTACTTCGGCGGCAAGTTCCGCATCGTCGACTTCGCGCTGTCCAACTGCATGAACTCGGGCATCCGCCGCATTGGCGTCATCACGCAGTACAAGAGCCACAGCCTGCTGCGCCACCTGCAGCGCGGCTGGGCCTTCCTGAAAAGCGAGATGAACGAGTTTGTCGACCTGCTGCCCGCACAGCAGCGGGTGGACGAAGAAAGCTGGTACCGCGGCA
>JANPMR010000581.1:0-3110 GCA_031427055.1 Rubrivivax sp. | reverse complement strand
TGGCCTCGGACACCGCAGCCCGGGATGGACTCTGTGTGTCGACCTGTGGGCTGTTCTGCGACGCTTCTGTGCTCATGGGGGTCGGACTGCAAGCTCGAAACCGCCGAGGGTAGCGGAACCCGTCAGTGCCGGCTCGGCATGGAGCGCTCATCGTCAACAGGTTGCGCTGAAGCCGCCGGTCGTGGGCATCTGCTGATGGCCGTCAAGCACCGCCCACAGGACCGCGTTGGCCGACCGTTGACCTGCACGTACCGGCGCCCGACGTTGAAGTTCCGGTGTGCGACGTACAGCGGCCCGCCGGCTCCCGCCCACAAACACCGGCACCCGACCCCTATGCATAGAACCCAACGGTCAGGCTCCAGGCTCTTATGCTGCGGGCAGGTTTTCTTGCACTTCCGGGTCCGTCAGCCGCCGACGCCGGCGCGATGCAGGGCTTCCCAGAAGGCCGGCGTATCGGGAAGCATCGCGTGCGATGACCGCCAGGCCTCGATTCCGGCACGGTTGCGCGCTGTGGGCACGGCGGCGTGGAAATCCTTCAGTGCGGCCTGGGCGCGATCGAGACGGCCAGCTCGCGACTCGGCCGCCACAAGCACCCACGCGACGACCCCGTACGTCGGGTCTACGCGCTCTGTCTGCGACATCTGGACCCGCGCCTTGCGGGCCATCTGGATCGTCGCCGCATCGTCGCCGGCGGCGAACAGAACGGTGGCTGCGTTGGCTTGCGTCCACCAGTTGTCGCTCGTCTTCAGCAGACCCTGAACCGCGGCTGCCGCCTGCTGGATGCGACCGAGCTTGAACAAGGCGATGAGCCGCAGGCGCAAGGTCTCGCCGTCGTCCGGCTCGCGGGCGAGCACCGGGTCGGCAACCAGCAGCGCATCTTCGTGGCGCCCGCGCTTGAGCAGCAGCAGGACGCGCAGCCCAAGCAGGCTCGTCGAGTCGGGCCGGTTGGCAAGCGCCTTGTCCAATGCCGCCTCGCCGATGCGCTCCATCTCGGTGGTGTCGGGCGCCCAGGTGCGCAAACACTCGCAGAGATTGATCTGCGCTGTGATCGTCAACGCCAGCGGGTCGTCCGGGGCCAGTGCCAACGCGCGGTCCAGGCTTCGCTGTGCCTTCGCGCAGGCCGCCGGCCGGTCCGTGTTCTCTTCGGAAGAATCTACGTACGCACGCTAACTCAGGTCGCGCGCATCGAGGCTGGTGTCGGGCTTGCCACGCGCCCGTGCCACCTCCTGCTTCAGTGCCGCGAAGGTCAGCGAGCCGAGCGCAGCGTTGATCGCGCGGGCCGGCGACTGCGGCTCGGCCGCCCCGCCTCGAACGGGATGGAGCGCGACGCGAGTGGGGCTTCGGTCTGAACATCCAGCACCGTGAGGTCGAGGCTGTATCCGGTCGCCCTGAGGGTGATGTTCCCGCGCAGCAGGAAGTGCACGTCGAGCGTCTGCCCGAGCTGGCGAAGCGACGACGGTGTTGCCATCGCCGGTTGAACCAGCGCCCTGGGCGCCACGCGCGCCCAGTTCGTGCGTGCCTCCTGCTGCGTCTGCGCTGACTCGAAGGCAGCCAGCGCAAGGCGTGCGGCTTCGGCGTCCCCACTGGGCCCAGTGAAGGACAGCACTGCGAAGGTCATGCGGCGGTCGGCAGCGGAATGGGGCTTTACTGCGGCGGCAGGAGCGGTGGTGACGGCGGTTGGTGCCGCGCCGGAGCGCACCGTGCGGTAGCTGTTCCACCAGCCGGCCAGGCCGCCTAGCACCGTGCCCACGGCGGCGAAAGCGACGATGGGCCCCTTCAGGCGTTGGATGCGTTGGCGCGCGCTGGCCCAACGAGACTGCCGCAACGGTGGCGGCACGACGGGTTGGCCGGCGGCACTGGCTGCGGCGCCGGACCGGTCCGGTGGGCCCACGTCGTTCATGCTCAAGACCCACTCCCATGTCGCACTGAAAGTTCGCTTCGTTGAACACCGGTCGCCCAAGCCAACTGCCCAAGTGCCAGCGGCAGGCCATCCCTGGTCAAAGCGCACGGCGCCGGTCTACCCCGCTGCGGCATCACGCCGCGCCCCCGGCCGGCGTCGAGCGTGCGCTGAACCCGACGTGCCGCGGGTTAACCGCGATATCTCCAACAGCGATAGCCCAGCCCCGGCCGATTGAATTTCACCACGGCGCGCCGCCTCGCCTATCGTGCGCGCTTCGTCGACGACTGGCACCCACAGGAGGCTTCATCATGTCCCGCACTTCCTTCATTTTGGCGGCCGTGGCCGCGGCCGCGCTGGCCGCTCACGGCCTTGTTTCGGCACAGAAGGCCCCGCTGGCCACGCTGGGCAAGGCCGAGGGCCAGGTCGACATCGTCGCCTGGGCCGGCTACATCGAGCGCGGCGCCACCGACAAGAATTTCGACTGGGTGACCGAGTTCGAGAAGAAGTCGGGCTGCAAGGTCAACGTCAAGACCGCCGGCACCTCGGACGAGATGGTGGCGCTGATGAACGAAGGCGGCTTCGACCTCGTCACCGCCTCAGGCGACGCCTCGACGCGGTTGATCCGCGGCAAGAAGGTGCAGCCGATCAACGTCGGCCTGATCCCGAGCTACAAGAACATCGACCCGCGGCTGCAGAAGGCGGCCTGGCACTACGAGGGCAACACTCACTACGGCGTGCCCTACCAGTGGGGCTGGAACGTGCTGATGTACAACACGAAGGTCTTTGCCGGCAAGCCACCCACCAGCTGGAGCGTGGTCTTCGAAGAGACCACGCTGCCCGACGGCAAAAGCAACAAGGGCCGCGTGCAGGCCTTTGACGGCGCGATCTACATCGCCGATGCCGCCCTGTACCTGATGAAGAAGAACCCGGCCCTGGGCATCAAGGATCCGTACGAGCTCAACGAGACCCAGTACAAGGCCGCGCTCGAGCTGCTGCGCGGCCAGCGCAAGCTGGTGGGCAAGTACTGGCACGATGCCTTCGTGCAAATTGACGACTTCACCAACGAAGGCGTGGTGGCCTCGGGCAGCTGGCAGTTCCAGGCCAACATCCTGAAGAGCAAGAAGGCGCCGGTGGCCACCGTGGTGCCGGTCGAGGGCGCCACCGGCTGGGCCGACAGCACCATGCTGCACGCCGAGGCCAAGAACCCGAA
>JANPMR010000580.1:0-7787 GCA_031427055.1 Rubrivivax sp. | reverse complement strand
AAGCGCGCCAATGCAGCGTGCATGCGCGCCGCCGCGTGCTGCTCTACCGCGTCGCACAGCGCGTTTGCCACCCAGGGCTGCACGTGGGCGCGAAAGAAGCGCCGCTGCTGCTCGAGGTTGCACACCGCCACGTCGTCGCCGGCGATCAGGTAACGCATGACCTCGAAGATGAAGGCGACGTGGTCTTCGGTCTCGCCTTCGGGCGCCGCGCTGGCCAGGCCCAGCGCGGCCAGGTCGGTGCGCAACGCCACCAGCGGCCGGTCGTTCAGCGCACCCGTGAGGTGGAACGAGGCGTAGGGCAGCACCTCGGCCTTGCCGGCGCCGACGAACAGCTTGGTGTGCTGCGCCGCAGCCTCGCTGGCGCTGAGCGCGCGCATCGCGGCCACCAGGTCTTGCCACGGTGCTTCGAGAAACGAGCCGGCCACCGGCGCGGCCGTCACCGCCACCCTGAACTGCGCCAGCAAGGCTTCGTCCGCGGGGGTGAACCACAGCCGCGCGAGCAGGCCGTACATCTCGGCGCGCTGCAGTTCTTCGCCTTGATCGGCGTCGGCGAAGACCAGGGCCTGGGCGGCAGTGCTTGCAGAGGGCGTGCTCATCACAGGTCGGTGATCCGGGTTTCGTTGGGGTTGCTGAACATGGCCACGACGCGGCAGTCACTGCACATGCGCAGGCGCCGGCCCGCGTCGCCGGCAAAGGCCGGGTGCTGGCCGATCTTGACCACCATGGCCTCGATGCCCGGGCGCGTGCCAAAGGCCTTGCCGCACTGGATGCAGTGGAAGGGCTCGGCCTCGTTGATGACGCGCATGTCCTTGCGCGCCCTGCCGCCATCGGCCAGCAGCAGGCGCGGCTGCAATTGCAGCGCGTCTTCGGGGCAGGTCTTGACGCACAGCCCGCACTGCACGCAGTTCTTCTCGATGAAGCGCAGCTGCGGGCGGTCGGGGTTGTCGGCCAGCGCAGCCGACGGGCAGGCGCCGACGCAGGACAGGCACATCGTGCACTTCTGCGTGTCCACGGCCAGGCTGCCCCAGGGCGAGCCGGCTGCCGGCAGCGGCAAGGATTCGGGCAGCCGTGCGGCCAGCGGCGCCACGGCCAGCAGGTGGTCCAGCGCCAGTTCGAGCGTGGCGCGCTTTTCGCTCTGCGCCGCGGCTTCACAGGGCCGGGCCACGCCCTGCGCGGGGCCGATGCGCAAGGTCTGGTCGAAGGCCGGCAGGTCGCGTGCGTCACGCAGCTCCAGCGTGCGCAGGTGCGTGCCCGCAAAGCCCAGCCCGCTCATCAAGGCCTGCGCGACCGCCATCTGCTCTGTCAATGCGGTGCGGTACTCGGGGGCTTCTTCATCGGTCATCAGCACCCAGAGCTGGCTGGCGCCCTGCGCCAGTGCCATCAGCCAGAGGTCGAGCCCGATGCTCGCGGTGTGCCACACGGGCAGCGGGATGACGCGTGCCGGCAGGCCGTGCAGGCTGGCGTCGACGCGCGCGGCGCGGCCCAGCTCGTCGACCATGCGCTGGCCTGCGCCTTCGCTGTGGATGAGCAGCGCGGCGTCTTTGCCGCCACCGCGCCGGTAGGTGGTCAACAGGGTGCGGATGCGGCGGCCCTGGTCTTGCGTGCCGGGCAGCGCGTAGGCCAGTGCGCCGCTGGGGCACACCGTGGTGCAGGCGCCGCAGCCCACGCACAGGTAGGGGTCGACGATGATGCCGCCGCCCTGCCCGCCTGCGTCCGGCAGCGCGTGTGTGGTGCGATGAATCTTGCCCTCGGTCTTGCCCTTGAGCGAGGCATCGCTGCGGATGGCGCGCGCCGAGCACACATCGATGCAGGCGGTGCAGCCGATCTGTTCGTTGCGGCTGTGCGCGCAGAGCTTTTTCTTGTAGTGGAAGAACCGCGGCTTCTCAAATTCGCCCACCAGATCACGCAGCTTGAGCACGGCCTGCAGCAGCCGGCCCGCGTCGCGGCCAACGTGAAAGTAGCCCTGCGGCGGCGCGTGCTGGGCAAAGGCCGGCGTGTCGCGCAGGTCGAGCACCATGTCGAAGCGCTCGCTGACCTGCTGCGCCGGGCGGTCGAAGTCGATCGCACCGGCGGCTTCGCACACGCGCACGCAGTCGCGGTGCGACTTGCAGGCCGCCAGGTTCACCGTGTAGCTGAAGTCGATGGCGCCTTCGGGGCAGACCGCAATGCAGGCGTTGCAGCGCGTGCACAGGTCAAGGTCGATCGGGTTGGCCTGCGACCACGTGGCCTCGAAGGCGCCGAGATGGCCGCTCAGCCTTGTGAGCGCGCCGGTGTGCGCCGGCAGCTCGTGCCGCTGCGACAGGGCGCCGGCGCCAGGGGTGGCCAGCAATGTCACGTCGAGCGCGCTGCCCAGCAGGGCCGCCGCGGCCTCGGCGGCATCGGCCGCGCCGATCACCAGGCAGCGCCCTTGGCTTTTGTAGGTGACGCTGGCCACCGGCTCTGGCGTGGGCAACTGGGCCGCGGCGATGAGGGCCGCGATCTTGGGCGTGGCGGCCGCGGCGTCGCGAGACCAGCCGCCGGTCTCGCGGATGTTGACGAAGCGGATCGGCCGCTCTTGCAGCCCCGGCGCGCCCACCGTCTGCTCAGCCAGTTGCAGAAAGAGCCGGCTCTCTTGCGTGCAGGCCACCAGCAGGTCGTCGCCGGACTTGGCGGCCTGCTGGAACAAGGGGGCTTCGCGCCGACACAGCGCGTTGTGCACCGTGGTTGGGGCATCGGCGCTGGCGCCCAGCGCCAGGCCAATGGCCTTGGCGTCGAGCGCCATCGTGCGGTTGCAGTTGCAGATGAGTGTGGTCATGTGGGGGCGCAGTATCCCCCGCCGCCGGGCTTGGGCTGGGCAGGGTCGGGCGACGCGGATGAGGGTTCATCCTGATCGGTCAGCTCGTCGTCCAGCAGCCCCAGCGCACGGGCGCGCTGGATCTGGCGTTGGCGCTCGAGCGGCGAGTGTTCGCTGGCGGCGGCCCCGTCGGCGTTGACGTCCAGGCCGTCAGACGTGCCGAAGTGCGGGTCGGAATGGAACAGTTTGCGCAAGGCCGCGTTGCGCACGCTCGCGTCGA
Organism: Rubrivivax sp.; assembly: GCA_031427055.1. Taxonomy (GTDB): domain Bacteria; phylum Pseudomonadota; class Gammaproteobacteria; order Burkholderiales; family Burkholderiaceae_C; genus Rubrivivax. The sequence goes on along the minus strand of JANPMR010000580.1, from coordinate 4,734 downwards.
CTGCCGGCGAGGTCAACGCGGCGGCATCCGTTGGCGGGGCTGGCGGGGTTGGCGGGGCTGGCAGGGTGGGCGGTGGCGCCACGTCGTCGATCTGGCGCGCGCGCTCCTCGGGGCTCAAGAAAGACTGCGCGCGCACCTTGCGGCCGGTGTCGGGCCGGAAGTGCTCGTTGGTAAACAGGCGCAGCCACTCGCACAGCTCGGGCTCGAGCGGCAGGTTCTCGACCCGCTCCTCGGCGGTCAGGCGCCGGTCGGCCTCGATGTAGGACACGCTCACCGCCGTGACCTCCACCCGCGACGGGTCGACTTCATCTTCGACCCACGACACGAACCAGGCCGGGCGACCCGAGGTGAGGTTGAGGAAGTAGCCCTTGCATTCGTCGGCGAAGAGCTCGACCTTGAAGCCCGGATGCAGCCAGCGCGAGGTCTTGCCATCGTCGTGCAGCTTGCGCGGCGAGCTGCCGAAGACGCCTTCGTCCGGCACCACTTCGACAACGCGAAACTGCCAGGCCTCCCAGGCATTGGGTGCCGCTACGCGTTCCATCACCACCGCGACGGCGATGCCGGGTTGCTGACTCATGGGTTGAGCTTGTCGCTTGTATGCCGTGAAAGGGCTGCGCAGTCTAGCCCGCAGCCGCCGGGCGGCCCTGGCGCAGGGTTAAGTCCACCGGGCCAGGCGGCGCCCTAAACTCATGGCCGCGCACGGCGCACGCAACAGACACCCCCCAAGCACCGGACAGGAGCCGCGTGAACGAAGGCGACAGCAACTTCTTCAGCCGATGGTCGCGGCGCAAGGCCGAGGTGCGCGAGGGCGGTGCGGCGAGCGAGCCCGCGCCGCCGACGCAGCCACCGCCGCCGCTCGCGACAGTGCCCACTGTCGCCGATCCTGCGGCCACTCAAACGGCCCAGCCGACGGCGCTGGCAACGCCCGAGGCCGCCGTGGTGCCCGCGCCACCACCGCCGACGCTGGCCGACGTGGCCACGCTGACGACGCAGTCCGACTACGCACGCTTCGTGGCGCGCGACGTGGCGCCCGATGTCAAACAGGCCGCGCTGAAGAAGCTCTTCACCGACCCGCACTTCAATGTCATGGACGGCCTGGACACCTACATCGACGACTACGGCAAGCCCGACCCGCTGCCCGCCGGCATGCTGCGCCAGATGGTGCAATCGCAGTTGCTGGGCCTGTTCGATCACGAGAAGAAGGCCGCGGCCGAGGATGCGGCCGCGACGGCACCCGCGCCAGAGCCCGCGCCAGAGCCCACGCCAGAGCCCGCGCCAGAGCCCACGCCCTCGCTTGCACAGGCCCCGCAGACCGAAGTGGACGGCCATCTGCCGCCGCCACCCGACGCCGCCTCGGCCAAGCCGGACACCACACCCGCCGTCGGCGACAACCCATCCACGATCCCGCAAGCACAAGACCCATGACCCAGCCCATCCCCCCCACCGACATCACCGGCCTCATCCTGTGCGGCGGCCGCGGCAGCCGCATGGGCGGCGTCGACAAGGGCCTGCAGCCCTACCAGGGCATGCCGCTGGCCATGCACGCGCTGATGCGGCTGGCGCCGCAGGTGGGCGAGATGATGATCAACGCCAACCGCAACCTGGCCGCGTATGAATCGATGGGCCTGCCGGTGTGGCCCGATCTGGTGGCCGACCACCCCGGCCCGCTGGCCGGCTGGCTGGCGGGCCTGGAACGCTGCGAGACGCGGTACATGCTGACCGTGCCCTGCGACACGCCCGGCTTCCCGGCCGACCTGGTGGCCAGGCTGAGCGAGGCACTGGCGCGCGAAGGCGCCGAGATCGCCATGGCCGCGACGCTGGAAGACGGCCGCGTGCAGGTGCAGCCGGTGTTCTGCCTCGTCGATGCCATGCTGCTCGAAAGCCTGGCCGCCTATCTGAAGAGCGGCGAGCGCAAGATCGACCGCTGGACGGCACAGCACCGTTGCGCGACCGTGGTGTTTGACGACGCCGACGCCTTCTTCAACGCCAACACGCTGGCCGAGTTGCAGGCGCTGGAGCGCAGGCTCTGAGCCTGTGCCGGCGCCGTGTGCTGCGCTCGCGGCAATGATTCAGGAGCGCCGACGCCTCATCAAGGCGCCGAGGCCCAAGGCGAGCCCCGCCAGCGCCAGCGACGCCGGTTCGGGCACCGCAGTCGTCTCGTAGCGGAAGTTCGCGCCGAACAAGGGGTTGGCCCCACCGATCAGCGCGGGGTAGACCAAGCTTGTCGAGAATGCGTAGCGATAAGCTTGGAAGCCGATCTCGGCACCGTAGGTGACGCCACCGGACACCACGTCCAGATAGGGATCGTAGTTCGGCCCGTTGCCGAATCCAGCAACGATGTAGGAGTGGCCGGCCACCAGATCCAGCGCGGTCAGGAGGGCCTCGAATCGGAAGTTCGAGGCGCCGAGCACGCTGGCGCTGTTGACGGTCACGGTCGCCAGCAAGGCCTGGCTTGTGGAATCGAAGATGCCCACCTGGTGCGCATGAAGCAGCCCGTCTCCACCCTGGTCGTACCAGCCAAGTTCCGTGACGCGGATGGCTTCGGTGGGAGCGAAGGAGAAGCCGTCAACGCCGTCGACCAGGTTGTTGCCGCTGTAGGGCGTCTGCGGCAGCGAGAATGACGCCGCGATCGAAGTGGCGTTGGCCGGCAAGGGCGCAACGATCACCGCGGCGATGAAGAGTCCGAGAAGTCGTGTGAACATGTGCTTGGACCAGAAAGTGATTGACAAGTCTCGAGCAGCAGGTTCCGTGCCGCGCCCTCATTCGTCAATGAATTCAACGGCTTGCGAACTGCTTCTGTCGGAGCTGTCGCCGTGTTTGTAAAGGATTCCGACGTCGATCGGGCGACGCACGCCGCCCGGCTACGACCCCGCCCCGCCATGGACAAGACCGCACCCCACTCCGCCGCCGCAACGGCACCTGCCGACCCAACCCATCACTGGCCGCATGCCTCGCTGCTGGTCGTCGACGACGAGCCCGGCATGCGCAACTTTCTGGTGAAGGCGCTGGCACCGCGCGTCGGCCACTTGCGAGAGGCCGGCACCGCCGAAGACGCCGCCGTGCTGCTGCAAAAGCACCGCTTCGACCTCGTCATCCTGGACATCACGCTTCCCGGCCAAAGCGGTATCGGCCTGCTGCAGGACATGCGCGCGCAGGGCAACAGCTGCGAGGTCGTGCTGATCACCGCCTTTGCCGATCTGGACACCGCCATTGCCGCGCTGCGCGCCGGCGCGGGTGATTTCCTGCTCAAGCCGTTCCGTGTCGCGCAGGTGCTGGGCGCGGTGTCCAACGGCCTGGAGCGCGCCGGCCTCAAGCGCGAGAACTGGGTGCTGCGCCGCTCGCTCAGCCAGCGCACGCCGCCGGCCGACGCGCTGGTGGGCCGCAGCATCGTCATCAAGGGCCTGCAGGCCGCCTTGCAGCGCGTGGCTGCGGTCGACAGCACGGTGCTGCTGACGGGTGAATCGGGCACCGGCAAAGAGCTGGCCGCGCTCTCGCTGCACCGCGCCGGGCCGCATGCCGCCGGCCCCTTCGTGCCGGTGAACTGCGCCGCGGTGTCGCCTGCGCTGATCGAGGCCGAGCTCTTCGGCCAGCCGGGCCACGACGGCCTGTTCGTCTACGCGCAAGGCGGCACGCTGTTCCTGGACGAAGTGGCCGAACTGCCGCTGTCGCTGCAGGCCACGCTGCTGCGCGTGCTGGAGCACCGGCGCATCCGCCCCGTGGGCAGCGAGCAGGAGATCCCCGTGTCGGCGCGCATCGTGGCCGCCAGCAATCGGCCGCTGCGCGACGAGGTCGACGCCGGGCGCTTTCGCGCCGACCTGTTCTACCGGCTGCAGGTGGTCGAGATCACGCTGCCGCCGCTGGCGGCGCACAAGGAAGACATCCCCGACCTGGTGGCGCACTTTGTGGCCACGCTGGCGCCGCGCCTGGGCGTCGAGCCCATCGAGGTGAGCGATGACGAGCTGCGCTTTCTGGCCCAGTACGACTGGCCGGGCAACGTGCGCGAGCTGCGCAACCTGATCGAGCGCTCGCTGATCGTCGGCGCGCTCAATGTCTCGGCGCTCTACCAGAGCCTGGCACGCAGCGAAGCAGCGCGGCCCAAGCCCGCCGCCGCGGCGCCGCTGCCGGGGCCGACCGACCTGCACACGCTGGAAAAGCAGCACATCCTGGCGGTGCTCGAATCGGTAGACGGCGACAAGTCGCGCGCCGCGCAGTTGCTGGGCATCTCGCGGCGCACGCTCGAGCGGCGCTGCGCCGATTGGGCGCAAGCGTGATTGCAGCGCGGCCAGGCGGGCGCTTTGCCCGTCTGTCGATCCGCAACAAGCTGCTCGCCATGGTGCTGCTGCCGCTGCTGGGCGTGCTGCCGCTGCTGGGCGCTGTGCTGCTGTGGTGGGGCGCCGATGCCGTCGACCGCCTGCTCGTCACCAAGGTGCGATCGGACCTGGCGGTGGCGCAAGGCTACTTCGAGCGGGTGCTGGCCGAGGTCGGCGCCAGCACCTCGATGGTGGCCGAATCGCACGCGCTGAACCGCGTGCTCGCGCACAGGTCCGGTACGGCCGCGGCCGCGCCCGACGCCGCGCCCGACGCGGGTGCGCTGCTGCGCCGCCTGGCGGCGCGCGAGAAGCTCGACTTCATCAGCCTGCGCGACGCCGCAGGCCGGCTCATCGCGGCCGAGGGCGGCACCGCCGATCTCGCCCCCACCAGCGGTGGCGACCGCACCAGCGTGCGCGTGCTGTC
>JANPMR010000579.1:0-13746 GCA_031427055.1 Rubrivivax sp. | reverse complement strand
GATCTCGTCGCGCAGGATGTCGGGGAACTTGCCGGCCAGGTCCCAGGTCTGGAAGAACGGGCCCCAGTCGATGCAGGCAGACAATTCGGCAAGGTCGTAGTTCTTGAAGATGCGCCGGCCGATGAACTTGGGCTGCGGCGGCGTGTAGCCGGCCCAGTCGACGGCTGCCTTGTTGGCGCGCGCGGCGGCCAGCGTGACCAGCGGCGTCTGCTTCTTGCTGGCGTGCAGCACGCGCACGCGCTCGTAGTCGACTTCCAACTCGGCGATGAACTTTGCCGCGCGCTCGTCGCTCAGCAGGTCAGAGCACACGCCCACGCTGCGCGAGGCGTCGGGCACGTAGACCACCGGGCCCTCATAGTGCGGCGCGATCTTCACGGCGGTGTGCACGCGGCTGCAGGTGGCGCCGCCGATGAGCAGCGGAATCTTCTTGGTACGGAAGTAGTCGTCGCGCTGCATCTCGGCGGCCACGTGCTGCATCTCTTCCAGGCTGGGGGTGATCAGGCCGCTCAGGCCGATGATGTCGGCGCCCTCGACGCGCGCCTTGGCCAGGATGTCCTGACAGGGCACCATGACGCCCATGTTGACGACTTCGAAGTTGTTGCACTGGAGCACGACGGTGACGATGTTCTTGCCGATGTCGTGCACGTCGCCCTTCACGGTGGCGATGACGATCTTGCCCTTGGCCCGGGCCTCGCCGCCGCCGGCAATCAGCAGTTTCTTTTCTTCCTCGATGTAGGGCAGCAGGTGGGCCACGGCCTGTTTCATGACGCGGGCACTCTTCACCACCTGCGGCAGGAACATCTTGCCTTGGCCGAAGAGATCGCCCACGACGTTCATGCCGGCCATCAGCGGGCCTTCGATGACATGCAGCGGCCGCCCGCCGCTGGCGCGGATGGCCTGCCAGGCTTCTTCGGTGTCGACCGTGATGAAGTCGGTAATGCCGTGCACCAGGGCGTGGCTCAGGCGCATGTTGACGTCGCCCGCGCGCCAAGCCAGGCGGGCGCTGTCGTCAATCGACAGACCCTTGGCGGTCTCGGCGATCGCGATCAGCCGCTCGCCCGCGCTCAGCGGCGGCTCGCCGGCCTTGTAGGCGGGTGTCCGGTTCAACACCACGTCTTCGACGCGCTCGCGCAGCACCGGCTCGATGTCGTCGTACACGCCCACCATGCCGGCGTTGACGATGCCCATGTCCATGCCGGCCTTGATGGCGTGGAACAGAAACACGGTGTGGATGGCCTCGCGCACCGGGTCGTTGCCGCGGAAGCTGAAGCTCACGTTGGACACCCCGCCGCTGACCTTCGCGCCGGGCAGCTGTTGCTTGATCCAACGCGTCGCCTCGATGAAGTCGACGGCGTAGTTGTCGTGCTCCTCGATGCCGGTGGCGATGGCGAAGATGTTGGGGTCGAAGATGATGTCCTCGGCCGGGAAGCCGACTTCGTCGACCAGGATGCGATAGGCGCGTGCGCAGATCTCGGTCTTGCGCGCGTAGGTGTCAGCCTGGCCCTTCTCGTCGAAAGCCATCACCACGGCCGCGGCGCCGTAGCGGCGCACCAGGTTGGCCTGGCGTTTGAACTCGGCCTCGCCTTCTTTCAGGCTGATGCTGTTGACGATGCCCTTGCCCTGGATGCACTTCAGGCCGGTCTCGATCACGCTCCACTTGCTGCTGTCGATCATGATCGGCACGCGCGCGATCTCGGGCTCGCCGGCGATCAGCTTCAAGAAGCGCTCCATCGCCGCGGCGCTGTCGAGCATGGCTTCGTCCATGTTGATGTCGATGACCTGGGCGCCGTTCTCGACCTGCTGGCGCGCCACGCTCAGTGCATCCTCGAAGCGGCCTTCGAGAATCATGCGCGAGAAGGCCTTCGAGCCGGTGACGTTGGTGCGTTCGCCGATGTTGACGAACAGGCTGCCGGCGTCGATGGTGACGGGCTCCAGGCCCGACAGGCGCATCGGTTGCGGGCGGGCGGCGGGGGTGTGGGCGTTCATGGGCGGCTCGGCGTCATGCCGAGCGCCGTTGCTGACCTTCCCGCGGCGCCGCGGGCGGTGTCTCGAGCCTGGCGGCGAGATCGCCGTTGCAACGCTCCTCGAGAGCGGCGCCATTCTACCGAGGCAGTCCGTGCCGGCGTGACGCGGGCCGGCGTGACCCGTGACGCCTGGCGCACAGACGGCGGGCCGAAGTTGCGGCCCAATGTCGGTATGAATAGCGCAATCTGGGTTTGGTCGACCGTGCTCTGCAGCTTGGCGCTCGCCGCCTGCACGAGCGCGCCCGTGCAGCCTTCGGCACCCGCCGAGCCACCGCCGCCCGCGGCTGTGGCGCCGCCCGTGGTGCCGACCGTGACGCCGCAACTGGCCGCCGAGGAGCGCTGGCTGCAGGGTCTCTTTGCCGGCACGCCGGTGCGCATCGGGCCCGGCCCGGGCGGCGCCCTGCGGCTCGAGGTGCCGCTGCGCTTTGCCTTCGACACGGGCCAGGCTGCCGTCAAGCCGCCACTGGCCGCCGTGCTTGACAAGCTCGCTGCCAGCCTGGCCCGCCTGCCTGGCGCGCGCCTGCAGATCGCAACGCCACTGGCTGCGCAGGGCGACGGCCTGCGCGATGCGCTCAAGGCGCGCGGCGTCGCCGTCTACCGGCTCGGCCGGCTGCCGGCGCGCGCCGACGCGGTCGAACTGCGCATGCTGGCCCCGATCGCGGTCATCGAGCGCCTCGAGGACGCGCCCGACGCACGCGTCGGCCGACGCTGATCAGCGGCTGTGCGAGCTCAGCCGCGCCAGCGCGCCCGCCGCGCTGATGCCGGGCCCGGCCGTGCGGGCGAGCGCGGACTGCGCCGCCGCCAACGGGTGGCCCTCATCCAGGCCGGCCTGCGCCAGTGCCGGCAGCGTGCCCGCACCCTGTCCGCCCAGCCGCATCGCCACGCCCACGGCCAGGATGTCGATGACCAGCAGGTGCAGGATGCGGCTGACCATGGGCACGTGGGTGGCGATGTCCTCGACGTGATCGACGATCAGCACCACGTCGGCCTTGCGCGTCAGCGGGCTCTGGCTGGCGGTGATGGCCAGCACCGGTGCGCCGCGTGCGCGCGCCGTGTCGGCCACCGCGAGCAGGTCGTCGATGTTGCCGCTGCTGCTGATGATCACCGCGACGTCGGTGGGCCCCAGCACGTTGGCGGCCAGTGCCTGCAGCCGGGTGTCGGTGTAGGCGGCCGATGGCACGCCGAAGCGCAGAAACTTGAACAGCGCGTCGTGGGCCACCACGCCGTAGTGGCCGACGGCAAAGAACTCGATGCGCGTGGCGCCCGCGAGCATCTCGATGGCGCGCGCCAGGGTGTCGCGGTTGAGTTGGTCGCGTACCGCCAGGATGGCGCTGGCGGTGTTGCCCAGCACCTTGACGCCCAGCTCGATCATCGAGTCCTCGCCAGTCACCTGGGTGTGCGTGAGTGGCACCGTGGCCGACAGGCCGGAGGCCAGGCGCAACTTGAAGTCCGACAGCCCTTCGCAGCCCAGGCTGCGGCAGAAGCGGATGACCGTGGGTTGGCTGACCTGGGCCGCGCGGGCAATCTCGGCGATCGGGTCGCCCAGCGCGGAGCGCGGGTGTGCCAGCACGTGCTGGGCGACGCGGCGCTCGGCCGGCGACAGGCCCTCCAGCGCGCGCTGCACCTGGCCCAGGATGGCCGAGCCGTGGTCGTCAGCGCGCGTGCGCAGCTGCGCCGCCAGGATGGCCGAGGCGCCGACGAAGGTGGCCTGCGCCGCGGTGATGACATAGGTCGGGATGCCCTTGAGGTAGTCGCTGAAGCGGCCCTTGTCCTCAAAGCGCGCGCGAAACATCGAGCGGTCGAAGTACTCGCCCAGCCGGGGCACGATGCCGCCGCCGATGTAGATGCCCCCCAGCGCGCCCAGCGACACCGCGAGGTTGGACGCCGCCGTGCCCAGCATGGCGCAAAAGGCCTCCAGGGTTTCGACACACACCGCGTCGCTTCCCTCGAGCGCGCGGCGCGTGATCTCGGGTGCAGTCAGGGTCTCGAGCGACACGCCGGCGCGGTGGCTCAGGGCGCGATGAACGAGCTCGATGCCCGGGCCGGAGAGCAGGCGCTCGAAAGACAGGTGGTCGAACTCGGTCAGGCCGTGGCGAAGGATGGCGATCTCGCGCTCGTCGCGCGGCGAAAAGCTGGTGTGGCCGCCCTCGGTGCCCAACGCGACGAAGCCATCCGCGGCCGGGATCAACCCGCTCACGCCCAGCCCCGAGCCCGAGCCGAGCAGCCCCACCACGCTGTGCTCGCGTGCCATGCCAGCCCCCACCTGGCGGCGCTGCCCGGGCGCCAGCCGCGGCAAGGCCATGGCCAGCGCCGTGAAGTCGTTGACCACCACCAGCGTCTCCAGATCGAGCCGCTGGCGCATCTGCTCGATCGAGAATTGCCAGGTGTAGTTGGTCATCCGCACCTCGTCGCCTTCCACCGGGTTGGCGATGGCGATGGCGGCGTGGGCGATGCGCGGCAGCCCCGGCGGCAGGCCGCCCAAGTAGGCGCGGACGGCGGCGTGGAAATCGGCGTGCTCGGCGCAACGCAGCGATGCGGCGTGCTCGAAGACGCCGAGCGCGCGCTCGAGCGTGAAGCGTGCGTAGGTGCCGCCAATGTCGGCAAGCAGACGCGGGCTGTCGAAGGGGGTCATGGATGTCCTGGGCGGGAGGCCGGCGCGATGGGCGAGATTGTGCGTGACCACCCGGCCAGCGACGCGGCCGCACTGTCACACAGCCGATTGTGTAGCTTGACTACAGATTTTCCAAAGTACTTGACCTAGGAAAGTGACTGAACGTCAGGCGACCTCAGGTTAGAACCCTTGTCGATTCGCTGTAGTTTTGCTACTGTCAGGCCTCAGAGTGCAGGATCAAACGTAAGCAGAGGCGATGGCAGTGCAGGTGAGGCAAGGAATGGAACATGCGCCGGCGAATGCCCGTGCGGGCGGGCCCGAATGAACGACCTACATCGTTCGATCTTGGCCACGGCAAGCGCCGACGGCAGCGCGCGCTTGCGCCGGCCGTGGCTGGTGGCCGACATCGGCGGCACCAACGCCCGCTTCGGCTGGCTGGCCGAAGGCTCTGACGAAGTCGAGCACGTCGTGACGCTGCGCGGCGGCGACCACGCGGGCCCGGCTGCCGCGGCGCGGGCCTATCTGACCTCACTCTCCTTGAAGCTGGGCGCTGACTACAAGGCGCCGCACGCTGGTGCCTTCGCCGTGGCCACGGCCGTGGGCGGCGACCGGGTCGAGCTGACCAACAGCGGCTGGGCTTTCTCGCGCGCGGACACGCAACGCGAACTGGTGCTCGACGAGCTGCTGCTGCTCAACGATTTCGAGGCCCTGGCGCTGTCGCTGCCGCGATTGAAGGGCGCCCAGCTGCGGCCCTTCGACGCGGTGCAGCGCCCGCCAGCCGCCGGTGCCTCGCTGGCGGTCATCGGCCCGGGCACTGGGCTGGGCGTGGCCGGCATCGTGGCCACGCCGCACGGCTGGGTGGCGATCCCGGGCGAAGGTGGGCACGCCACCTTGGCGCCGGTTGACGACTTCGAAAGCGCCGTGCTGGCCGCGGCGCGCGGCGTGCACGAGCATGTGTCGGCCGAACGGCTGCTGTCGGGCATCGGGCTGCCGGTGCTGCACGCGGCCATCGCCGCGGTGCTGGGCCGGCCCACCGCGGTGGTGGGTGCCGAGGCCATCGTCGAGCAGGGCCTGGCGGGCCACGACGCCGTGTGCAGCCGCACGCTGGACACCTTTTGCGATCTGCTCGGCAGCTTTGCCGGCAACGTGGCGCTCACGCTCGGTGCGCGCGGCGGCGTATACATCGGCGGCGGCATCGTGCCGCGCTTGGGCGAACGCTTCTTCGACTCGCGCTTTCGCGAACGATTCGAGGCCAAGGGCCGCTTCCGTCCCTATCTGCAGGCCATCCCCACGGCGCTGATCACCGACACCTTGGCCGCGCTCAGCGGCGCGGTGGCAGCGCTCGAGCAGCACGGCCGCTAGGCCGGTGGCGTCGATAGCCGCAAGGTCCCAAGATGCGGCTTCGCGTCACCGGCCGCAACGGCACGCTCGCCCCTTGTCCCCGGATCACTCGCCCAAGGGGCGGAAGGCCGCGCTGTGTGCGTGGCGGCCGATCCCCAGCCGCTGCTGAAGGCTAACGAGCCAGTGCTGGACCGCGGCACCGGTGCCCGCGAGTTCGACCTTCGGGTGCGCCTTCAGAACCCTATCGAGCGTTGCCTCCTGCTGCGGCTCGAGGTCGACAAAGAAGATGTGCTTGCCGTCTTTCAGGGCTTGCTCGAATCGGGCGAAGTTGTGGTTGGGCTTCTGAATTCCAAGGAAGCCACCTTCCCAGGTGCAGAACCCGAGCAGGATCACCGAAAGGAACAGGAACGGCATCCAGCCTGCAGCGGTCTGCGTCCAACCCGCAAAGTGGGCAATCGACAGGACGAGGACCGCAGCAGCGACACCGACCATGGCGCCGCGCGTGGTCGAGCGCACCACGTCGCTTCTCAGCAAGGACTGCACGGCATGCAGGTGCGCATGCCGTTGCACGTCGGGGTCGTTCGCGCTGAGGACATGGATCTGAGGTCTAGCGACGCCCGCCGCCTCTAACTGCTCTTCAAAGACATCCAGATCGTCAAGGCTGTCACTGATGAAGTAGTGGCGAAGCATCTTCATGGTTGATTCCTGCGGTTCGGTGCGGTTCGGTGCGGTTCGGTGAGTTGGTCGTTCGGCCCGGTCTGGATGCGCTGCAGCGAGTGTGAGCGAGTGACTCTCAGGCTCTGAAGTGAACGAGCGCGAGAAGCAGCGTCTGCAACTCGCCCCAGTACGACATCAGAAGTCGGTCCACCAGCAGCAGCGCGAACAGCGCTGCCAGATACTGGATGGAGAACCGGAACATTTTGCGCGCCAGTGCGTCGCTGTAGCTTGCGTGCAGTTGCCATGCATAGGCGACGAAGCGCAGATTCAGCACCAGCGCTCCGATCAGGTAGGCCGGCCCACTCATTCCACTGGCATAGGGCAACAGGCACACCGCCGCCAAGGCAACGGTATAGCCAAGGATGTGGCGGCGCGTGTAGGCGCTGCCATGGGTGACCGGCAGCATGGGGATGTTGGCGCTGGCGTACTCCTTCTCACGGTAAAGCGCCAGTGCCCAGAAATGCGGCGGGGTCCAGATGAACACGATCAGGAACAGCAGCATCGCGTCGAGCGTGACTTCGCCAGTGACTGCGGTCCAGCCCAGCACCGGCGGTGCCGCTCCAGCGGCACCGCCGATCACGATGTTCTGCGGTGTCAGCGGCTTCAGGACGACGGTGTAGATCACTGAGTAACCGACCAGCGCCAGCAGGGTCAGAACGGCCGTCAACGCATTGACCCCGAGCATCAGAGTCAGCGCAGCGAAAGTGGCCAGTGCGGCGCCAAACAGCGAAGCCTGCCGCGCAGTCAACACACTGTTGGGCAATGGCCGCGCGCGTGTGCGCGCCATGATGGCGTCAGCTCGCCGGTCCAGTACATGGTTGAACGCCGCTGCCGCGCCCGCCGCAAGCGCGATGCCCAGGGTGGCAAATACGAAGACCTGCAGCGTGATCGAGCCCGGCCTGGCGAGCAACATACCGACCACCGCCGTGAAGACAATCAGCGCAACGACACGCGGCTTGGTCAGTTCGAAATAGGCCGCTGACTGCGTGGTCAACCGATGCCCCGGCGTGGACGGCGAGACCGCGGAGGTCGGCGTTCGCTGCACTGCTAACTCCCCCCGATGTGGCTGATGAACGACTATACGGCCCGCGAATTCGCTGTCAAGGTTGGTTGCCCGACGACAGCGGCGTGGAGCACGCGCACGCCATTCTCCAAGAGCAGCATCGAGTGCACGCCGACGCCGGCTGCATCATTGCGGGCACGCGCAGCCGCTTCAAGCGCTGGGTCACGGGTTCACCCTTGCTGCTCGGCCGCTTTGCATCGGCCCTGAGAAGCCTTGATGTTCAAGAAGGTGATGATCCGGCAGGCATGGCGTGCCCAGATGAGCCTTCAGATCGTCAGCACGGGGCCTGCAAGCATGCCGTCGCGAGGGCATGCTTGCAGGCTCATCACCATCGCCGGCGCCGACGAACCAGTCGCCGCCAGGGCCGCCTCAGGCAAGCCGCTCGCGCCTGGACATCCAGGTGTAGCCCACTGCCGCGACCAGTCCGAATATCACGTGCAGTATGAAGGTGCCCCAACCGCGCAGCTCTGCGAACCAGGGCGCCCACGCGGTGAGGATGTGGAAGTTAACGATGTAGATGCTGGCGCCGAAGGCCCCGCCCACCGCCTCGGCCACGCCAAACTTGCCGACGCGATGGATCGCGGTCAGGATCCAGGCCACGGCGAAGCCCGAAAAGATCCCCAGCACATAGTGCGTGGCCAGCGCTACCGCCACGACGGTGAGATTGAACTGCGATGCTGGGGCGCCCAACGTGGCTTCGCTGCCCATCGTCAACGCCGCGGTGAGCTGGGTGACGCGCCAAGGGCCCACGTCGCCCATCGATGCGGCCCAGGACAGTTCGAGAACCATCATCACGGCGCCAGCGACAAACCCGGCCACGCCAGCCGCGAACCAATCGATGTCACGGCCTGGGCCACGTCGCAAATGCTGCAGAGGATTCAAGGCAAGTTCCGCCTAGAAGGGGAGTTGGACCCGTAACGGGCGCGACTACGGAAACACCGGAACACGGGCATCAAGTCTCAAGGGTGGGGCTGGAAACGGCGAGTCTGATCGCGACACCCTTGCTCCCAATAGCCTTGGCCAAACTAAACATTTCGCAAGTCTTCATCAAGCATGCCGCGCGATGGTTGGGTGTCGCTGACGTGCGGGCTTTCGCCTTTTACAACCGATCGTGAGCGGCGTGCATGCGTGTTTGCCTACCCCCGAACCTGGCAGCGCGCGCTGCCCGCGTGGCAGGAGATCGAGGCACGTCGGACATGCGCACGACTCGCCGCGCGGCCTGCAGGCGTTGCACGCCGGCGCATTCGACGCGCATTCGCGAAAGCACTTCTGGACGGCGGCGAAAGTTCGACTCAGAATGCATCGAACCTTGGACGGCAGTAACGAAGTCCACTTGCAGATTTCTCGACGCAACGAGGACATCTAGTATGAGTGTCGCAATCGCGCTGGTACTTTTGGTTGTCGGCTCTCTGCTGTTTCACTTCGTGAGCCCGTGGTACTTCACGCCGATCGCATCGAACTGGGGGGCCATCGACACCACCATCAGCCTCACGTTCTGGGTCACGGGCTTCGTCTTCGTCGCCGTCAATCTGTTCATGGCCTACGCGGTGTTTCGTTTCCGCCACCGCAGCGACAGCCGCGCCAGCTACGAGCCCGAAAACAAGAAGCTCGAATGGTGGCTCTTCGGGCTGACCTCGGTGGGCGTGGCGGCGATGCTGGCACCTGGCTTGGTGGTCTGGGCGAAGTTCGTCGATGTGCCCAAGGACGCTGCGCAGGTCGAGGCCGTCGGCCAGCAATGGCAATGGATGTATCGCTTCCCGGGCAAGGACGGCAAGCTCGGCGCCGTGCACGCGCGCTTCGTCAACTCGGGCAACCCGTTCGGCATGAACCCGGCCGATCCCAAGGGTCAGGACGACATCCTGGTTGCAAACCCGGAATTGCATCTTCCCATCGGCAAGCCGGTGAACATGCTGCTGCGCTCGCTGGACGTGCTGCACAACTTCTCGGTGGCACAGATCCGCGTCAAGATGGACCTGGTGCCGGGCATGGTCACGAGTGCCTGGTTTACGCCCACGCGGACCGGTGAGTTCGATCTCCTGTGCGAAGAGTTGTGCGGCGTTGGCCACTTCGCGATGCGCGGTCGCATCGTGGTCGATGAGGAGGCCGGGTTCCAGAAATGGCTGGCTGCTCAGCCGACCTTCGCACAGTGGCAGGCCAGACCCAAAGGCAACCCGGTCGCCGGTCAGGCGCTGTATGCCACCTGCGCGGCGTGCCATGGCGCGCAGGGCGACGGCTTGATTGCACTCAACGCACCGAAGCTGACCGGGCAAGGGGCCTGGTACATCAAGCGCCAGCTGTCAATGTTCAAGAACGGCAGCCGCGGCGCGCACAGCAAGGACACCTACGGCAAGCTGATGGCGCCGATGGCGGCCTTGTTGACCGACGACGCGGCGATCGAGGACGTCGCTGCCTACATCGGCACGCTGGCGGACAAGGCGGCGCCCGCCACGGTCACCGGTGATTCGAAAAAGGGCCAACAGCGTTACGAGACATGCTCGGTCTGCCACGGCGCTGCCGCGCAGGGTATCGAGGCCACCAACGCGCCGCGACTCAAGGGCATGAGCGACTGGTACCTGGTGACGCAGTTGAAAAACTTCCGCGACGGTGTTCGCGGCGGCCACCCGCAGGACTTCTACGGGGCCCAGATGGCATTGATGGCCGCCATGCTGCGCGACGACAAGTCAGTCAATGACCTCGTGGCCTACATCAACACGAAGTGAACCGCGCCGGGCGTGTGGGTGGCCTGCGTTCTTGGCCCAAGTGAACTGGGGCTCGTGACCCCTCGGTGAACAGGAGATGCCAGTGTCTGACCTTGTTGCGCATGACGAATCGGACTACGCGCCGCCCGCCGAAGTCGGCGAGATGGAGCTGTACCACCCGAAGACCTTTATCGGCAAGTACATCTGGAGTCAGGATGCCAAGGTCATCGCCATCCAGTATGCCGTGACGGCGATCGGCATCGGTGTCGTGGCACTGGTGCTGTCTTGGCTGATGCGGCTGCAGCTCGGCTTTCCCAACCAGTTCGACTTCATCAACCCGAGCAATTACCTTCAGTTCGTCAGCATGCACGGGATGATCATGGTGGTCTACCTGCTGACCGCGCTCTTTCTCGGCGGCTTCGGCAACTACCTGATCCCCTTGATGGTGGGCGCGCGCGACATGGTGTTCCCCTACATCAACATGCTCAGCTACTGGATCTATCTGGTGGCCGTGCTGCTGCTGGTGGCGAGCTTCTTCGTCCCCGGTGGGCCCACGGGCGGCGGCTGGACGCTGTACCCGCCGCAGGCCATCCTCGTAGGCACACCCGGCGCAACGTGGGGAATCATCCTCATGCTGGTGTCGCTGGCGTTCTTCATCATCGGCTTCACCATGGGCGGCCTGAACTACGTGGTCACTGTGCTGCAGGCCCGCACGCGCGGCATGACCATGATGCGCCTGCCGCTGACCATCTGGGGCATCTTCATGGCCACGGTGCTGGCGCTGCTGGCCTTTCCGGCGCTGTTCGTCAGCGCCATCATGATGCTGCTGGACCTGTTGCTCGGCACCAGCTTTTTCATGCCGGCCATCGTCTCCAGGGGCGAGCAGCTGGGCCACACCGGCGGCAGCCCCTTGCTGTTTCAGCACCTGTTCTGGTTCTTCGGGCACCCCGAGGTCTACATCGTCGCGCTGCCGGCATTCGGCATCGTTTCCGACCTGATCGCCATCCACGCGCGCAAGAACATCTTTGGCTACCGCATGATGGTCTGGGCCATCGTGGCCATCGGCGGCCTCAGCTTCATCGTCTGGGCGCACCACATGTACGTCAGCGGCATGAACCCGTACTTCGGCTTCTTCTTCGCGACCACCACGCTGATCATCGCCGTGCCCACGGCGATCAAGGTCTACAACTGGGTGCTGACCCTTTGGCGCGGCAACATCCGGCTGAACACGCCGATGCTGTTCGCGATCGGCTTTATCTTCACCTTCGTCAACGGCGGCCTGACCGGCCTGTTCCTGGGCAACGTGGTCGTCGACCTGCCGCTGTCGGACACCATGTTCGTCGTCGCCCACTTCCACATGGTGATGGCCATCGCGCCGATCATGGTGGTGTTCGGCGCGATCTACCACTGGTTCCCCAAGGTCACCGGGCGCATGATGAACGAGCCCTTGGGCAAGCTCCACTTCTGGATCACCTTCGTCGGCAGCTACGCCATCTACTACCCGATGCACTACCTGGGATTCCTGGGCGTTCCTCGCCGCTACTATGCGATCAGCGGCACCAATTTCATTCCCGAGTCGGCGCATTCGCTGAACGTGGCGATCACACTGGCGGCGCTGGTCGTCGGCGCGGCGCAGCTGATCTTCTTCTACAACCTCGTGCGCAGTTGCCGCAAGGGTGAGCCGTCCGGCGGCAACCCCTGGGGCGCCACCTCTCTGGAATGGCAGACCGAGCACACGCCGCCCACCCACGGCAACTTCGGCAAGGAGTTGCCAGTGGTCTATCGCTGGGCCTACGACTTCAGCGTGCCGGGTGTCAAGCAAGACTTCATTGCGCAAAACGTCGCCCCGGCCGAGGTCGTTCGCGGCGCCTGGGACAAGCCCTAGAAGAGCGAGGAAACAAGCGTGACCATCACCCTGGTATTCCTGGCGCTGCTGATGGGCGCCGTGGCTTGGTGGCTCGTCAGGCAGAGCGTCAACATGCAACCCTGGGTGGCGGCAGTCGGGGCGCAGGACGTGCATGGCTCGATGCTCAAGCAGCCTGCAGCCAAGACCGCGCTGTGGGTGTTCCTGGCCGTCGCAACATCGCTGTTTGCCCTGTTCGTCAGCGCTTACGCGATGCGCATCAACTATCTCGACTGGACCCCGCTGCCGCAGCCCAAGTTGCTGGTGCTCAACAGCGTGGTGCTGGCCCTGGCCAGCGTGGCCATTCAATGGGCCGTGTTCGCGGCACGGCGCGGCAACCTGGGCGGCGTGAAATCGGGCTTGATCGCCACCGGCGTGCTCACCTTGGCGTTCATAGGCGGGCAATTCGCCGTCTGGAAGCAGCTCAATGACGCCGGCTACTTCGTAGCCAACAGCGTGGCCACGGGCTTCTTCTACATGCTCACGGCGGTGCATGTGCTGCATGTGCTGGGTGGTCTGGTGGCCTGGAGCCGCACGGCCACGCGCGTGTGGAAAGGCGTGAGGGTCGAGCGGCTCAAGCTCGGGGTCGAGTTGTGCGCCATCTACTGGCACTTCCTGCTCGTCGTCTGGCTCGTGCTGTTTGCGGTACTGGCGTCAGACTTCCTGGGGCTGTCGATCTGCTCGACATCCGTGCCGCTGTGATAGCGCGTTTCTTCGCCAATCATCGATGAGGGGGATCTCAAGCCATGGCCTCGCATGACATGAGCGCATCGGCAGCCGGGCTGTCTCAGCCCCAAGGCCTGCAAAGCATTGCGGCAGACTTTTCGTCGGACCAGCGCGCGTTCAAGAACGTGCCCTGGGGCAAACCGATGATGTGGATCTTCCTGCTCAGCGACACCTTCATCTTTGGCAGTTTCCTGATCTCGTACATGACGGTGCGCATGTCGAGTTCCGTGCCATGGCCCAACGCCAGCCAGGTGTTCTCGCTGTCGATGTTCGGCAAGGACGTGCCCCTGCTGCTGATCGCGATCATGACCTTCGTGCTGATCAGCAGCAGCGGCACGATGGCGCTGGCGGTGAACTACGGCTACCGGCGTGATCGCCGCACGACCTTCATCCTGTTGGTGGTCACGGCCATACTGGGCGCAACCTTCGTCGGCATGCAGGTCTTCGAGTGGACCAAGCTGATCCACGAGGGTGTCCGGCCCTGGTCCAACCCCTGGGGGGCGGCGCAGTTCGGCTCTGCGTTTTTCATGATCACCGGCTTCCACGGCACGCACGTGACGATCGGCGTGATCTTCCTCATCATCGTCGCCGTCAAGGTCTGGCGCGGCGACCTGGACAAGGAGCGGCCGGGCTTCTTGACGGGCCGCCGGGGCAATTACGAG
>JANPMR010000578.1:0-11074 GCA_031427055.1 Rubrivivax sp. | reverse complement strand
AAGTGCTCCATCGCGTACATCTTGCCGGTGCGGCCGAAGCCGGTCTGCACCTCGTCGGCGATGAGCACGATGCCGTGCTCGTCACACAGCGCACGCAGCCAGCGCACGGCCTCGGCCTGGATGAGGTTGAAGCCGCCTTCGCCCTGCACCGGCTCGAACACGATGGCGGCCACGCGCGAGGGCTCGATGTCGGCCTTGAAGAGGTGCTCGACCGCCTTCTTGACCTCGGCCAGATTGGCGCAATGGCAGGGGAAGGGCGCGTGGTAGATCTCGGCCGGGAAGGGCCCGAAGCCGAGCTTGTAGGGCACCACCTTGCCGGTGAGTGCCACGGCAAACAGGCTGCGGCCGTGGAAGGCGCCGCTGAAGGCGATGACGCCCGAGCGCTTGGTGTGCGAACGCGCGATCTTGATGGCGTTTTCGATCGCCTCGGCGCCGGTGGAGAAGAAGGCCGTCTTCTTGGCATGGTCGCCCGGCGTCAGATCGTTGATCTTCTCGGCCAGCGCGACATAGCTCTCGTACGGCACCACCTGGTAGCAGGTGTGCGTGAAGAGTTCGAGCTGCGCCGCCAGCGCGGCCTTGACGCGCGGATGGCCGTGGCCGACGTTCATGACGGCGATGCCGCCGGCAAAGTCGATGAAGCGGCGGCCTTCGACGTCCCACAGCTCGGCGCCCTGGGCGCGGGCGGCGAAGAAGGGCGCCATCACGCCCACGCCGCGCGGCGTGGCGGCCGCCTTGCGGGCCAGGATCTGTTCGTTGAGTGAGTGGTTCATGGGGTCTCCAGTGGGCAGGCCTGTCTGGCATTCATGCCGCGTTGATGCGCAGCCAGGTGGTCTTCAGCTCGGTGTACTTGTCAAAGGCGTGCAGGCTCTTGTCGCGGCCGTTGCCGCTTTGCTTGTAGCCGCCAAAGGGCACCGTGATGTCGTCTTCGTCGTACTGGTTGACGTGCACGGTGCCGGCACGCAGCGCCCGCGCCACGCGGTGCGCGCGGTGAATGTTGTCGCTCCAGACGCTGGCCTGCAAGCCGTAGGCGCTGCTGTTGGCCAGCGCCAGGGCCTCGGCCTCGGTCTTGAAGCGGATGACGCCCATCACCGGGCCGAAGATCTCTTCGCGGGCGATCGTCATGGTGTTGTCGACGCCATCGAACACGGTCGGCTCGACGTAGTAGCCACCGGTCTCGGCACGCACCTGGCGCCCGCCGACTGCGCAGCGCGCACCCTCGGCGCGGCCGGCCTCGATGTAGCCCATCACGGTGCGCAGTTGGGTGTCATCCACCAGTGCGCCCATGGTGGTGGCCGGGTCCAGCGGGTCGGCCGGCGGGTACTTGGGCGCCTGCGCGGTGACGATGGCCACGAAGTCGTCGGCCACACTTTCGTGCACCAGCACGCGCGAGGGCGCGTTGCAGCTCTGGCCCTGGTTGAAGAACATGCTGTCGGCCACCGTGCGGGCCGCGCGCTCGATCTCGCCGCAGTCTGCGAAGACCAGGAAGGCCGACTTGCCGCCGAGCTCGTTGTAGACGCGCTTGAGGTTGCTGCGGCCTGCGTACTCGAGCATGCGCCGGCCGGTGCGCGTGCTGCCGGTGAAGCCGATGGCGTCGACATCCCTGTGCAGCGCCAGCGCCTCGCCGGCCTCGTGGCCATACCCCGGTACGACGTTGAACACGCCCGGCGGGATGCCGGCCTCGACCGCCAGCTCGGCCAGCCGCAGCGCCGTCAACGGGCTCTTCTCGCTGGGCTTGAGCACCACCGAATTGCCGGCGGCCAGCGCAGGGCCCAGCTTCCACGCGGCCATGATCATGGGGTAGTTCCAGGGCACGATGGCGCCGATCACGCCCATGGGCTCGCGCGTGATGAGTGCCAGCGCGTTGGCGCCGGTGGGCGCGATCTCGTCGTAGATCTTGTCCACGGCCTCGGCGTACCAGGCGATGCAGCGCGCCGTGCTGGGCACGTCGACCGCCAGCGAGAACTGGATCGGCTTGCCCATGTCCAGGGTCTCGAGCAAGGCGAGCTCGTCCTTGGCGGCCAGGATTTTCTCGGCAAAGCGCAGCAGCAGGCGCTTGCGCACGGCGGGCGACTTGCCGGCCCAGCGGCCGTCGTCGAACGCAGCGCGCGCGCTGGCCACCGCGGCGTCGATGTCGGGCTGCGCGCCACGCGCCACGTGGGCAATGCTGGCGCCGTCGATGGGCGAGATGCAGTCGAAGGCCTGGCCGCTGGCCGCAGCGAGGCGCTGGCCTTCGATGACCATGCGGCCGTCGATGCGCAGCGCGGACGCTCGCTCGCGCCAGGTGGGGGTGGCGACGCTCATCAGGCAGCCTCCGTGCTTCGCACTGCGGTAAATGAGCCCTTCGGGCGGCCGTGCGGGCTCATGCTCTTGTCTCCTTGCGACGCCACCCGCTGTGCGGGTGGCTCTGGGGTCATCAGAAGCTGACGACCATCGACGCGCCCAGCAGGTGGTTGTTCTTGGCGTAGCCGGTGACGTTCAGGCCCTGCTGCTGCGCAAACACCGGCTGGCTGGCACCGTCGTAGCGGTATTCGAACTTGAAGGTGGAGTTCTCGTCGACGCGGTAGCTGGCGCCCATGGCGATGGCGTAGCGGTTGGCGCCGATGCCGTCGCCCTTGGCAAAGCTGCCATTGGCCAGCACGCCGCGGCCGATGCCGTTGACCGAATCGTCGTAGCTGTAGCCGAGCAGGCCGCCGCCGTTCTTGGTGTTGTTGACGTAGTCCATGCGCAGCGTGGTCTCGAAGCGCGGCGTGATCTTGTAAGAGGCCGAGGCAGACAGGCCCCACCAGCGCGCGTCACGCAGCTGGCCGTCGCTGTTGTAGATCGCGGCCTTGCGTTGCTGGCCGACGCTGGCCTGACCAAACAGCGACCAGTTGCCGCGGATGAAGTAGGCGTCAAGCTCGAACAGATGCATCAGCGTGTTCTTGCCGGCGCTGTCGAAGAAGGCTTCCTCGAGGATCGGGTTGCCATTCACGTCGAGCTGGCCGGTGTCGCGCATCCAGGAACCGTCGGCAGCGAAGTTGGCGCCCTTGCCGTGCAGGCCGCTGAAGCCGAAGCCGTCGTATTCGCCCTTGGCGTAGTCGACGCGGTAGATCAGCGCCGAGCCCTTGTTGCCCGGCGTGCCGCGCGCGGTGTTGAGGTTGGCCACGCCGCCGCGCATCCACCACTTGCCGCTCTTCACGTCCATCACCGCCCCGGTGTAGGCGGTGGGCGCCATCAGGTCGAACAACAGGTTGTGCGTGATCAGCTTGTTGCCGGCGGGCAGCGTGAGCTCGTAGCCGGTCCAGTCGGGGATCTGGCCGATCCACAGGCGCGTCTGCAGGTCCGACAGCGGGATCGACACCGAGGCCTCGTGCACGATGGAGCCGCCGTTGATGAGCGCGCCGGTGCCACGCTCGGGCGCCAGCGTCAGCTTCCAGAGCGTGCCGCTTTCGGTCTCTTTCGCGAAGTCGAGCACGAGCATGCCAAGGTAAGAATTGTCGTAGGTGTAGCGGGCGCCGCCGTTGTTGAGGAAGACGAAGGAGCTGCTGTCCTGGCGCCGGTTGTAGATGTAGGTCGGGTCCATCTGGCCGCTGATCTTCAGGCCCTTGAAGCCCTGGTCGGCAAAGCTGTCCTGCATGCCTTCGGCCTTGACCGCAACGCGGCTGAGCTCGCGCGCCTGATCGGGCGTCATGCCCCATTGGCCGGCGGGTACCGGTGCCGGTGCGGCAGCGGCCGGCTGCTGCAGCTTTTGCTCGAGCTGGGTGACGCGTTCGCGCAGCGCGCGCAACTCCTTCAGCAACTCTTCGTTGCTCTGGGCGGCGGCCGGAAACGCGGCCGCGATGGCCAAGGTGGCGGCGGTGAGGGCAAGGTGCTTCATGGGGGTTCTCCTGTGCATGTTCGGATAAGGGGGTATGGGTCTCAGCCGCGCGCGGCGAGCGCCATCTCGCGCTGGCGTTGGCGCTCGGCGCGGGCGATGAAGTAACTGGCGGCGACGACGCCGATCGAGACGATGACGATGATCAGCGTGGCCACGGCATTGACGCTGGGGTTGAGGCCCAGGCGGGCGCGCGAGAAGATCACCAGCGGCATCGTCGTCGAGCCCGGGCCCGAGAGAAAGGCCGAGAGCACCACGTCGTCCAGCGACAGGGTGAAGGTCAGCAGCCAGGCCGAGACCAGGCTCTGCGCGATCATGGGCAGCGTCACCAGCCAGAACACCTGCTGTGGCCGTGCGCCCAGATCCATGGCGGCCTCTTCGAGCTGCGGGTTCAGGTCTTGCAAGCGCGCCTGCACGATGACCGTGGCATAGGCCATGCCCAGCAGCAGGTGGCCGATCCAGATGGTCAGCATGCCGCGCTCTGGGAAGCCGATGGCGCGCTGCACGCTCACCATCATCAGCAGCAGCGACAGGCCGACCACGACCTCGGGCATCACCAGCGGCGCGCTGGCCATGCCGCTGAACAGCGTGCGGCCCGTGAAACGCTTGTACTTGACGAGCGCGAAGGCAGCCAGCGTGCCCAGCACGACCGAGCCACAGGCGGTGAGGAAGGCGATCTTCAGGCTCAGCCACAAGCCGGCCAGCATCTCTTCATCGTGTGCCAGCGCCGCGTACCACTTGAAGGTGAAACCGCGCCAGACATTGGGGATGGGCGAGTCGTTGAACGAATAGATCACCAGCGCCACGATCGGCACGTACAAGAAGGCATAGCCCAGCGACAGCCAGCCGTGGCCGAACCAGCGGTAGACGTAGGCGGCCCTCACTTCTTCATCTCCTGGGCCTCGGCCTGGTACTTGTTGAAGATGGCCAGCGGCACGATGATGAGCAGGATCATGACCACGGCCACGCTCGATGCCATCGGCCAGTCGTTGTTGCTGAAGAACTCATCCCAAAGCACGCGGCCGATCATCAGCGTCTCGGGGCCGCCCAGCAGTTCGGGGATCACGAACTCGCCGACGCAGGGGATGAAGACCAGCATGCTGCCGGCAATGATGCCGGCCTTGGACAGCGGCACGGTGATCTTCCAGAACGCCGTCCAGGGCGTGGCACCCAGGTCGGCCGCGGCCTCTAAAAGCCGCAGGTCCATCTTGGCCAGGTTGCTGAAGAGCGGCAGGATCATGAACGGCAGGTAGGTGTAGGTCATGCCCAGCACGAGCGAGAACGGCGTGTGCATGAGCTTGCCGGGCGCCGAGATCAGCCCCACGGCATACAGCAACTGGTCCAGGCCCAGGCCGACGATGAAGTCCCAAGCCCAGCCGCCTTCGGTGAGCAAACCGCGCCAGGCGTAGACGCGCAGCAGGAACGAGGTCCAGAAGGGCAGCATCACCAGCATCAGCAGCGCCGGCTGCACGGTGGCCTTGGCGCGCGCCATGAAGTAGGCAAACGGGTAGCCGATGAGCAGGCACAGCAGCGTGGTGGCGGCCGCGTAGCGCAGGCTGGCCAGGTAGGTCTTGAAGTACAGCGCGTCTTCGGTGATGAAGACGTAGTTGCTGAACTTGAGCGAGAGGCTCACCACGCCGTCGGCCACCGTGATGAGGTCCTTGAAGCTCACCGCCTGCATCTCGGACACACTGATCTTGCCGACGATCCAGAACGGCAACATGAAGAACAGCAGCAAGAACGCGAAGGGCACGGCGATCACCAGCGCGCGGCCACCCGAGCCTGAGCCTGAGCCTGAACCTGCGCCAAAGAGCTTCATGTGCGGCCCGTCACTGCGTCAGCACGACGTGTGCATTGCGCGACCAGTGCGCCCAGACGGGGTCGCCCCAGGTGAACTCGTCGTCACGGTGGCGCTGCGTGTTGGCCAGGCTCACCTTGAAGCGCGCGCCGCTGGCCAGCGCCAGGTGAAAGACCGTGAAGCTGCCGAAGTAGGACATCTCCTTGATGATGCCGCTGACGGAATTGAACTCGTCCACGGGCTTGCTGCGCGAGAGGTGGATCTTCTCGGGCCGCAGCGCCACCGTCACGCCCATCCCGGAGGTGCCCGTGATGCCGTGGCCGACGTAGTGCTTGCAGTCGGCGCAGCCGATGATGCAGTGATCCGATTCATCGACGTCGAGCGTGCCGTCCATCAGGTTGACGTTGCCGATGAAGTCGGCCACGAAGCGTGTGGCCGGCGTCTCGTAGATGTCGCCCGGCGCGCCCACCTGCAGGAAGCGGCCCTCGCTCATCACCGCGATGCGGCTGGCCATGGTCATGGCCTCTTCCTGGTCGTGCGTGACCATGACGCAGGTCACGCCCACCTGCTCGATGATGTTGACGAGCTCGATCTGCGTTTCTTCGCGCAGCTTCTTGTCCAGCGCGCCCAGCGGCTCATCCAGCAGCAGCATCTGCGGCTGGCGGGCCAGCGAGCGGGCCAGCGCCACGCGTTGCTGCTGGCCACCCGAGAGCTGGTGCGGCTTGCGCTGGGCGTACTTGGCCAACTGCACCAACTTGAGCATGGCCTCGACCTGCTGCGCCGCCTTGTCGCGCGCCAGGCCTTGACGGCGCAGGCCGAAGGCGATGTTGTCCCACACGCTGAGGTGCGGAAAGAGCGCGTAGCTCTGGAACATCATGTTCATCGGCCGCTCGTAGGGCGGCAGATCGGCGAGGTCCTGGCCGTCAAGCACGATGCGGCCCGAGGTGGGCGTCTCGAAGCCCGCCAGCATGCGCAGCAGCGTGCTCTTGCCGCAACCCGAGCTGCCCAGCAGCGCGAAGATCTCGCCCTTGGCAACGTCCAGGCTGACCTTGTTGACCGCCTTGAAGCCATTGAAGTCCTTGACGACATCAAGGATCTGCAGGAAGGCCGGGGCGGCCACAGGGGCTGGATTGACCATGACGGGGCGCGGCGATTGCCGGATCAGATGCCGGTCTTGAAGGACGTGTAGGTGCGTGTCATCAGGCGGCGCAAGTCGTTGTTGAGCGAGTCGGGCGGGATCATCTTGGCCAGCTCGGCCGGCGCCAGGAAGACGGTGGGGTTGCTCGCCACCTCGGGCTTGACAAACTTGCGCGATTCGGCGTTCGGGTTGGCGTAGAACACCTTGTTGGTGAGCGCCGCGTGCACCTCGGGGCGCATGACGTAGTTGATGAACTTGTGCGCGTTGCCCGGGCGCGGTGCATCGGCCGGGATCACCATCACGTCAAAGAACAGCAGGCCGCCGGTCTTGGGCAGCAAGGCCTGGATGTTCTGGCCGGTCTTGCCGTCGATGGCGCGCTGGCGGGCGATGTTGATGTCGCCGCTCCAGCCCAGCGCGACGCAGATCGAACCGGCAGCCATGTCGTTGATGTAGCCCGACGAGCTGAACAGCGTGACGTGCTGGCGGATCGACTTGAGCAACGCGCCGGCGGCGGCATAGTCGCCCGGGCTCTTGCTGAACGAGGGCTTGCCCAGATAGTGCAGGGCGGCGGGCACGATCTCGGTGGCCGAGTCGAGGAACGACACACCGCAGCTCCTGAGCTTGCTGATGTACTCGGGCTTGAAGACCAGATCCCAGACGTTGTCGGGCATGGGCATGCTGCCCAGCGCGGCCTTGACCTTGTCGACGTTGATGCCCACCGTGGTGAAGCCCCACAGCCAGTTCACCATGTACTCGTTGCCGGGGTCCATGCGCGCCAGTTGCGCCTGCACCGCCGGGTCGAGGTTCTTCAGGTTGGGCAGCTGGCTCTTGTCGAGCTTGCGCAGCAGGCCGCCGTCGATCTGCAGCTTGGCCCAGTTGGACGAGGGCATCACGATGTCGTAGCCGGTCTTGCCAGCCACCAGCTTGGCGTGGACGATTTCGTTGTTGTCGAAATTGTCGTAGCGCACCCGGATGCCGGTCTCCTTCTCGAAGTTGCGCAGCGTGTCCTCGGCGATGTAATCGGACCAGTTGTAGATGTTGAGGATCTTCTCCTCGACCTGGGCCATCGTCGTGAACGGGGCCAGGGCAAGGCCAAGGGCAAGCAGGGCAGATTTCGTTTTCATGCGGCGGGCTCCGGGCAGGGCAGGTTGAATCGGATCAGCAAGGCAGTCTAGGTAATCAGCGCAGGGCGCGACATCGGGGGAAGCGATCAAGCTACTCAAGCAAACGCCGTGGAACCGGCTCTGCCGGGCCACTGGCGTTGCCCCTGGGGGGGGCCAAAGGCGCTTCGGGGGGTCACTTGAGCCAGCCTTCGCGTTGGGCATCGGCCAGCGTCAGGTCCAGGCAGCGGCGGATGAGGGCCAGCATCTCGTCGATCTGGGCACGCGTGATGACCAGCGGCGGCGCGACGATCATGCGGTCGCCCACGGCGCGCATGACCAGGCCTTCGCGAAAGCAGTGGCCGCGGCAGACCATGCCGATCTCCAGCGCATCGGGGAAGGCGGTTCCCAGCGACTTGTCCTTCACGAGCAGCAGCGCGCCCATCAGCCCGCAGGTCTCTGCGTCACCCACCAGCGGGTGATCGGCCAGCGTGGCATAGCCTGCGGCAAGATACGGGCCCAGGTCGTCGCGCACGCGCTCGACCAGGCCGAGCGACTGGATGAGCCCGATGTTGGCCAGCCCCACCGCGCAGGCCACCGGGTGACCGCTGTACGTGTAGCCGTGGTTGAACTCGCCGCCTTGCTCGATCAGCACCCGGGCCACGCGTTCGCCCACCAGCACGCCGCCCAGCGGGATGTAGCCGCTGGTGACGCCCTTGGCAAAGGTCATCAGATCGGGGCGCGCGCCCATGGTTTCGCAGCCAAACCAGTTGCCGGTGCGGCCAAAGCCGGTGATGACCTCGTCGCTGACGAGCAGGATGCCGTACTGATCGCAGATGCGCTGGATCTCGGGCCAATAGGTGGCCGGCGGGATGATGACGCCGCCGGCGCCCTGGATCGGCTCGCCGATGAAGGCAGCCACCTTGTCGGCCCCGATGGCCAGGATGCGGTCTTCGAGCCAGCGCGCCGCGACCAGCCCGAATTCGTCGCGGCTCAATCCCTTGGGACGGCCGTGATCCCACCAGTAGGGCTGCTCGATGTGCGTGATGCCCGGGATGGGCAGCCCGCCCTGGGCGTGCATGCCGCCCATGCCGCCCAACGAGGCGCCGGCCATGGTGCTGCCGTGATACGCGTTGTGACGGCTGATGATGACCTGCCGCTCGGGCTGGCCCAGCACGTCCCAGTAGCGGCGCACCATGCGCACGATGGTGTCGTTGCCCTCCGAGCCCGAGCCCGAAAAGAACACGTGCTGGAACTGCGGTGGCGAGACCTCGGCCAGCAACTCGGCCAGCGCGATGGCCGGCGGTGTGGCGGTCTGGAAGAAGGCGTTGTAGAAGGGCAGTTCCTGCATCTGCCGCGTGGCGGCGTCGATCAGGGCCTGCTGGCCGTAGCCGACGTTGACGCACCACAGGCCGCTCATCGCGTCGAGCAGCTTCTTCCCCTCGCTGTCCCAGAGGTAGATGTTTTCGGCCCGCGTGATGACACGCGATCCCTTGGCGGCCAGGGCCTTGAAGTCGGTGAAGGGGTGCAGGAAGTGCGCCGCGTCGGCGGCCTGCCACTCTTGGGTCGTGCGCTGGGTGTTGTGGGTTTGCATGGCGGGCCCTCAGACGTGGAGGAGAAGGTGTTCGCGTTCCCAGGGCGAGATCACCTTCATAAACTCGGCGTACTCGATTTCCTTGACCTCGGTGTAGACGGTGACAAAGGAGGGCCCGAGCACGTCGGCCAGGTCCTTCTCGTCGCGCAGCAGGGTCAGCGCTTCGCCCAGGCTGCGCGGCAACTGAAAATCACCCAGGTAGGCGTCGCCCTTGCATTCGGCCGTTGGCTCGAGGCGATTCTTGATGCCCAGGTAGCCGCAGGCCATGGTCGCCGCCAGCGCCACGTAGGGGTTGGCGTCGGCACCGATGACGCGGTTCTCGATGCGCCGCGCCACCGGCTCGGCCACCGGGCTGCGGATGCCGACGGTGCGGTTGTCGGTGCCCCACTGGATGTTGATGGGCGCGGCCACGCCACGCACCAGGCGCCGGTAGCTGTTGACGTAGGGCGCAAACAGCGCCATCGCCGCAGGCGTGTACTTCTGCAGCCCGCCGATGAACCAGTAGAACTCTTTGCTCGCGCTGCCGTCCTCGTTGCTGAACAGGTTGCGCCCGGTGGCCTGGTCGATCACGCTTTGGTGGATGTGCATGGCGCTGCCGGGCTCGCCGGCAATCGGCTTGGCCATGAAGGTGGCAAACATGTTGTGGCGCAGTGCGGCCTCGCGCACCGTGCGCTTGAACATGAAGACCTCGTCGGCCAGGCCCAGCGGGTGGGCGTGGAAGAAGTTGATCTCCATCTGCCCCGCGCCGACCTCGTGGATCAGCGTGTCCACGTTGAGCTCCATCTTCTCGCAGTAGTCGTACACGTCTTCAAAAAGCGGGTCGAACTCGTTCACGGCGTCGATCGAATAGGCCTGCCGGCTGGTCTCGCTGCGGCCGCTGCGGCCCACCGGCGGCTTGAGTGGCACGTCGGGGTCGGTGTTGCGCGCCACCAGGTAGAACTCGAGTTCGGGCGCGACCACCGGATCCCAGCCCTCGGCGGCGTAGAGGTCGCAAACGCGGCGCAGCACCGAACGCGGTGCGAAGGTGATGAGCTTGCCGTCGCGGTCGTAGCAGTCGTGGATGACCTGGGCCGTGGGGTCGGTGGCCCAGGGCACGATGCGCACCGTGCTGGGGTCGGGCCGCAGGTGCATGTCGCGGTCGGTGGGCATGATGACGTCGTAGTAGGGCCCCTCTTCGGGGAACTCTCCCGTCACGCCCATCGCCACCACGGCCTCGGGCAGCCGCATGCCGCGGTCTTCGGTGAACTTCTGGCGCGGCAGGATCTTGCCGCGCGCCACGCCGGTGAGGTCGGGCACCAGGCACTCGATCTCGGTGACGCGGTTCTCGTTGAGCCACTGCTCCATGTCGGCAAAGGTGTATTTGGTCTTGGACATTTCTTGATCTCTCGGCAATGCAGTCAGGCGGGCGTCTTGCCGGACGCGGTCCGGCGCTCAGGCGGCGGGCTCAACCTGTGGCAAGGGGCCGCGCACACGATCACGGTACTGGCGCGTGGCGGCACCAAAGGCCCGCAGCAAGCGCATCGACACCGGGTTGTCGGCTGCCTGCCATTCCGGGTGCCACTGCACGCACAGGTTGAAGCCCGGTGCGTCG
>JANPMR010000577.1:0-1769 GCA_031427055.1 Rubrivivax sp. | reverse complement strand
CTCAAAGAGCTCATGCACGCCGGCCTGGTGACCCAGGAGCGCGACGGCCGCCACTTGATCTACCGCCCGGCCATCGACCAGATGCAGGCCTTGCTCGACTACCTCGCCGCGCACTGCTGCCAGGGCGCGCCATGCTCGCCGGCGTCGGCACGCGGGCGCGTCATCTGCGGATGACCGGGCGCCCGCCGTGAGGTCTTGCAGATCAAGGCCAAGGGGCCCGGCAGGGGCCCGGGTTTATGCGGCCACACGCCCGGCGGACCCCGCCCGTAACATCGCCCACGCAGCCATCCCCCTGTCGAGGAAACGCCATGATGTCTCCCCCGCAAAAACACGCGCGACTGTCGCGCGACACCATGGCCTTCGTGCTGGCCGGCGGCCGCGGCAGCCGTCTGATGGAGCTGACCGACCGCCGCGCCAAGCCCGGCGTGTACTTCGGCGGCAAGACGCGGATCATCGACTTCGCCCTGAGCAACGCGCTCAACTCCGGCATCCGGCGCATCGGCGTGGCCACCCAGTACAAGGCGCACAGCCTGATCCGCCACCTCACACGCGGCTGGACCTTTCTGCGTGCCGAGCGCAACGAGAGCTTCGACATCCTGCCGGCCAGCCAGCGCGTGTCCGAGGACGCCTGGTACAGCGGCACCGCTGACGCCGTCTATCAGAACATCGACATCGTCGAGAGCTACGCGCCCAAGTACATCGTCGTGCTGGCCGGCGACCACATCTACAAGATGGACTACGAGATCATGCTGCAGCAGCATGTGGACACCGGCGCCGACGTCACGCTGGGCTGCCTGGAGGTGCCGCGCATGGAAGCCACCGGCTTCGGCGTCATGCATGTCGACGACGACGACACCATCAAGAGCTTCATCGAGAAGCCCGCCGACCCCCCGGGCATCCCCGACCGGCCCGACATGGCGCTGGCCTCGATGGGCATCTACGTCTTCAACACCGAGTACCTGTTCGATCTGCTGCGCCATGACGCGGCCAACGCCGATTCCAGCCACGACTTCGGCAAGGACCTCGTGCCCTATGTCGTGGCCCACGGCAAGGCAGTGGCGCACCGTTTCAGCGCGTCCTGCGTGAAGTCGCGCGAGGAGTCGGAAGCCTACTGGCGCGACGTCGGCACGGTGGACGCGTACTGGGAATCCAACATCGACCTCACGGCCGTGACGCCGGCGCTGGACCTCTTTGACACCGACTGGCCGATCTGGACCTACAGCGAGCTGGTGGCACCGGCCAAGTTCGTGCACGACGAACCCACGCGCTGCGGCCACGCGATTTCGTCGCTGGTCTCGGGCGGCTGCATCGTCTCGGGCACCGAGCTGCGCCAGTCGCTGCTGTTCACCGGCGTGCGCACCAGCTCGTACTCGCACATCGAAGAAGCGGTGATCCTGCCGCACGCCCGCATCGGCCGCCACGTGAAGCTGAACAAGGTCGTCATCGACCGCGGCGTGATCATCCCCGACGGCCTGGTGGTGGGCGAAGACGCCGAGCTCGACGCCAGCCGCTTTCGCCGCACCGAGCGCGGCGTGTGCCTGATCACGCAAAGCATGCTGGACAGGTTGTGAATCCCCCCCGAAGCGCTGCCGGCCGCGCTGGCCCGGCTGTGCCGGTGCCGGTGCCGGTGCCGGTGCCGGTGCCGCTGTCGGTGCTGGGTGTGGCGTCGGAGCTGTATCCACTGCTCAAGACCGGGGGCCTGGCCGACGTGACTGGCGCGCTGCCGGGTGCGCTGGCGCCGCTGGGCGTGGCCGTGCGCACGCTGCTGC
>JANPMR010000576.1:0-2101 GCA_031427055.1 Rubrivivax sp. | reverse complement strand
CACACGTCCCGACCGGTCACGAGAAGATCGAGACCAACAACTTTTTGATGATCGTGCTGATCCTGCTCGCCCTGGCGGTGGGCGGCATTGTCGAGATCGTCCCGCTGTTCTTCCAGCGTTCCACCACGCAGCCGGTGCCGGGCCTCAAGCCCTACACGCCGCTGCAACTGGCCGGGCGCGATGTCTATCTGCGCGAGGGCTGCTACAACTGCCACTCGCAGATGGTGCGCCCGTTCCGCGCCGAGGCACTGCGCTACGGCGCGCACTCCACGGCGGGCGAGTTCGTCTACGACCACCCCTTCCAGTGGGGCAGCAAGCGCACCGGCCCCGACCTGCATCGCGTGGGCGGCAAGTACAGCGACGAGTGGCACCGCGTGCACCTGAACAACCCGCGCGAGCTGGTGCCCGAGTCCAACATGCCGGCCTACCCGTGGCTGCTGGGCGCCAGCATCGAACCCGACAGCATGGCGCCACGCATGAAAGCGCTGCGCGTGGTGGGCGTGCCCTAC
Source organism: Rubrivivax sp. (assembly GCA_031427055.1). Taxonomy (GTDB): domain Bacteria; phylum Pseudomonadota; class Gammaproteobacteria; order Burkholderiales; family Burkholderiaceae_C; genus Rubrivivax. The sequence goes on along the minus strand of JANPMR010000576.1, from coordinate 1,592 downwards.
ACCGATGCCGAAATCGCCCAGGCGGGCGAAGACGTCAAGGGCCGCACCGAGATGGACGCGCTGATTGCCTACCTGCAGGTGCTCGGCACCGCGGGCAAGTAAGGGGGATGCTCATGGACGTCAACGTTCTTCGCATCGCCGTCACGCTGGTCAGCCTGGCGCTGTTTATCGCGCTGATGCTGCACACCTGGAGCCGGCGCCGCCGCGCCGACCACGATGAGGCCGCGATGCTGCCATTTTGCGAGGACCAGGCCGGACAGGCCGCTGCCAACCCTGCCCGAGGAGAAAACTCGTGAGTGACTTCATGCACAGCGGCTGGTCGCTGTTTATTGCCATCGCCACCGTGCTGTCGGTGATCGCCTGCGTCGCGCTGCTCATCGTCGCCAGCCGGCGCGAGGTGATGGCCGGCGACAACACCACAGGCCACGTCTGGGACGAAGACCTGCGCGAGCTGAACAACCCGCTGCCGCGTTGGTGGATGTGGCTGTTCGTGATGACCATCGTCTTTTCGGCCGTCTACCTGGCCTTCTATCCGGGCCTGGGCGCGAACGCCGGCACGCTGGGCTGGACCAGCCAGAACCAGTTCGAGGCCGAGCAGGCACGCGCCGCAGCCGCGATGGAGCCGGTGTACGCCAAGTTCACCGCCATGAGCGCCGATCAACTGGGCAAGGACGCGCAGGCCATGGGCATTGGCCAGCGGCTGTTCCTCAACAACTGTTCGCAGTGCCATGGCTCCGATGCGCGCGGCAGCAAGGGCTTCCCCAACTTGGCCGACCAGGACTGGCTGGGCGACGGATCGCCGGATTACATCAAGAAGGTGATCGCCGAAGGTCGCACCGGCATGATGCCGCCGATGGGCGCCGCGGTGGGCACGGCCGACGATGTGAAGAACGTCGCCAACTACGTGCTGAGCCTGTCGGGCAGCGCGCACAGTGACATCGCCGCACAGCTCGGCAAAGCCAAGTTCGGCACCTGTGCGGCCTGCCACGGGGCCGAGGGCAAGGGCAACGCGGCACTGGGCGCTCCCAACCTCACCGACAAGATCTGGCTGCACGGCTGGGGCGAGGCGGTGATCGTCGGCATGGTCAACAAGGGCATGACCAACGTCATGCCGGCGCAGGGCCGTCTGCTGACACCGGCGCAGATTCACGTGCTGGGTGCCTACGTCTGGAACCTGTCGCAGGGCACCCGCGTGGCCGGCAACTGAGTACCGGCGGTCGATTGACCAAACCTGAGCTTGCCACCGCTGCATTGGCATCTGACACGGCATCGGACGACGATGCACGCGTGGCCGTGGTGTCGATGTACAAGGCGCAGGACAAGATCTACGCGCGCGCCGTCAGTGGCTGGTTTGCGGGCTGGCGTTGGGCGCTGGTCTGGATCACGCAGATCGTCTTCTACGGCCTGCCCTGGCTGACCTGGGGCGACCGCCCGGCGGTGCTGTTCGAGCTGGCGTCGCGCCGTTTCTACGTCTTCGCGCTCGTGCTCTACCCGCAAGACTTCATCTACCTCACCGGGCTGCTGATCGTGGCGGCCTACTCGCTGTTTTTGTTCACCACCGTGGCCGGGCGGCTGTGGTGCGGCTTTGCCTG
>JANPMR010000575.1:0-3135 GCA_031427055.1 Rubrivivax sp. | reverse complement strand
GGCGAAGCCCATGTCGTAGCTGCCGCTCGCCACGCGCGTGACCGTGCCGCCCGAGCCGTTGCCGGCGTCGATCGTCACGTCCAGCCCGGCTGCCTTGTAGTGGCCCTTGGCGGATGAGGCCAGGAAGAGCGCGGCCGGGCCTTCGAAGCGCCAGTCGAGCTGGAACTTGATGGGCGTCTGCGCCAGCGCCGTGGCGGGCGCGGCGCACAGCGTGGCGGCAGCGGTCAGGGCGGCCAGCGTGCGGCGCTTGATGAGGTCGACGGAAAAGTTCATGGGGGCTCCAGGGTCGGGCAGGGTTGGGATTGGGGGCTGCTAGCGATGGATTCTGCAATTTCCGTGCTCGCCTGCAAGGCCGCGCCTGCACCACAAGGGGGCATGGATTGGCTGCCTTGGGCACTCATCGCGACAAGAGATCGAAAAGGGTGCGCGCCACCACTTTGGTGGCGCCGCGCAGGTCGGACAGCAGGAGATGCTCGTCGGCGCGCTTGGCGTTGCTCTCGAGCACAGTGCGAGGCCCGGCGCCGTAGATCACGGCCGGCACGCCGTGGGCACCGTACAGCCGCACATCGGTATACAGCGGCGTGCCCGAGACCGGAACCGGCTCGCCGAAGACGGTCTGCGCGTGGCGCTGCACGGTCGCCGCAAGCTGGGCGTTGCCCGGCAGCGGCTGCAGCGAGCGCGCCAGCAGCAGGCGGCGGATGTCGACACGCACGCCGGGCGACTGCGCCACGGCGGCCTCGATCAGCGCACGCACTTCGGCTTCAACGCTGTCGGCGTCTTCCTCGGGGATCATGCGCCGGTCGAGCTTGATCAGCACCTTGCCGGGCACCACGTTGGTGTTGCTGCCGCCCTCGATGCGGCCGACGTTGAGGTAGGGGTGCGTGATGCCCTCGACCTTCGAGCGCCGCGTGCGCAGCAGCTCGTTGTAGGCGTACAGCGCCGTGAGCAGCTTGTTGGCGGCTTGCAGGGCATCGATGCCGGTGTGCGGATAGGCCGCGTGCGAGGCCAGCCCGTGCAAGGTCACCTCCATCTGCAGGCAGCCGTTGTGCGCCGTCACCACCTGGTAGCTGAAGCCGGCAGCGATCAGCAGGTCGGGCTGGGTGAGGCCGTGCGACAGCAGCCAGCCCGGGCCGAGCTCGCCGCCGAATTCTTCGTCGTAGGTGAAGTGAAGTTCGACGCCACCCTGGAGCTTCGCGCCCAGCGACTCCAGCGCCCGCAGCGCGAAGGTGAAGCTCGCGAAGTCGCTCTTGCTCACGGCCGAGGCGCGGCCGTAGAGCTTGCCATCGACGATCTCACCGCCGTACGGCGCGTGCGTCCAGCCCTCGCCGGGCGGCACCACGTCGCCGTGGGCATTGAGGGCGATGGTCTTGCCGCCTTCGCCAAAGCGCCGGCGCACGATCAGGTTGGTGATCGACTGCATGCCTTGCGCCTGCACGGCGGCCTGCGGCACGGCGTGCTTTTCGGCGTGCAGGCCCATGGCGGCCAGCAGTTCGGCGGTGCGCTCGGCGTGCGGCGCGTTGTCGCCGGGCGGCGTGTCGGTGGGCACGCGCACCAGCGCCTGCAGAAAGCGCACCTCGTCGTCGAAGTGGGCATCGATCCAGGCGTCGAGCGCCGCGTGCGGCTGGGCGGTGGGTTGGTCGTTCATGTGCGGGCTTGGTCGGCGGCCAGGCTGTCGGCCAGATCGTCGACGAGCCGCTGAAAGGCCGCGACGCAGAGCTCGGTGTCGTCGGCGGTGATGGTCTCGAGCGGGTTGTGGCTGATGCCGGAATTGCCGCCGCGCATGAAGAGCATGGCCTGCGGCATCAACTCGTGCAGCTTCATGGCGTCGTGGCCGGCGCCGCTGGGCATGCGGTGGATCGGCAGACCCAGCGCGGCCACCGCGGCCTCCCAGCGCGCCTGCCAGGCCGGCGCGCTGGGCGCTGCGGCGGCCACCGAGGTCTGCTTGAGTGAACAGCTCAGCCCACGCACGCGGACGATGCGCGCCAGCTCGGCCTGCACGTCAGCCGCCAGCGCATCGCGGGCGCGGTCGGTGGTGGCGCGCAGGTCCAGGCTGAAGTGGCAGCGGCCGGGCACCACGTTGATCGAGCCGCCCGGCACCTGCAGCATGCCCACCGTGCCCACCACCTCGGGCACCGCGATGGCGCGCTTCTCGACAAACAGCGCCAGCAGCGCGACGGCCACAGCGGCGTCGCGCCGGCGGTCCATCGGCGTCGTGCCGGCATGGCTGGCCATGCCCACCATCTGGCCCAGGAAGCGCGTGCTGCCGTTGATGGAGGTCACCACGCCCAGCGGCAAGTCCAGCTCATTGAGCACCGGGCCTTGCTCGATGTGCACCTCGACAAAGCCGCGGTAGCGCGCCGGGTCGCGGCGCAGCGTGGCGATGGCGTCCAGCGTCGCGGGCAGGCCGGCCGCCCGCATGGCGTCGCGCATCGTCACGCCGTCGGCGTCCTGCTGGTCCAGCCAGGTCGGGTCGAAGGCGCCAATGAGTGCGCCCGAGCCCAGGAAGGTGGCCTGGTAGCGCTGGCCTTCCTCTTCGGCGAAGCCCACCACCTCGATGCCGAAGGGCAGCCGACGGCCCGCCGCGTGCAACTGCTGCACCACGGCCATCGGCACCAGGATGCCCAGCCGGCCGTCGTACTGGCCGCCGTTGCGCACGGTGTCGTAGTGGCTGCCGGTGAGCAGCCTGGGCGCCGCGTCATCGCTACCGCGATAGAGGCCCACCACGTTGCCCACCGCGTCGCGGCTCACCTCGTCGAAGCCCGCCTCGCGCATCCAGGCCTGCAACTGCGCCGCCACGGCCTGGTGCGCCGCGGTGAGGTAGGTCACCGTCAGCTGGCCGTGCTCGGCATATCCCGGGTCGCTGTGGGCGGCCAGCGCCTCTGCCCAGTCCCACACGCGCTGGCCCAAGGCCGGTACGGCATTGAACTTGTCGTTGAGGCGGATCTCGGCGATGCGATGGATGTTGCGCAGCGCCTCGGCGAATTCGAAATCGGGGTGGCCGGCCAGCCGGCGTTCGAAGGTGGCGATGATCTCGGCGCGTGGCAGCCCCAAGCCGCGCGGCCCACGCACGGCCAGGATGAAGGGCCAGCCGAACTTGGCGTTGTAGTCGGCATTGAGCCGCTGGATGTGCGCAAA
>JANPMR010000574.1:0-8737 GCA_031427055.1 Rubrivivax sp. | reverse complement strand
CGACCTCGATGCCGAGATGCCGTTGGTACCACTCGCCCAGGGCCTTGGGGTCCTTGGCCTTGAAGAACACGCCGCCGATGCCTGTGACACGCTGCATGAACCGTCTCCTGGAGGTGGGCCCGCCGACGCCGCCGCCGATTGTGCACGGGGCCCTCCCTACAATGGATGCATGACGCAAGCCGACATCCTCGTGCGCGGCGCCGGGGCTGTGGGCATGGCCGCGGCGCTGGCGCTGTCCCGCCAGGGTTTGAGCGTCGCGCTGCTCGCCGGCATGCCGGCCGTGGGCGGGCCCGATGTTCGGGCGTACGCGCTCAACGCCGCATCGGTGAACCTGCTGAACACGCTCAAGGTCTGGGATGCGATCCCTTCCGATGCGCGAACGGCCGTGCACGACATGCACATCGAGGGCGACGCCGCTGGCGCCGCGCTCGACTTCTCGGCCTGGACGCAGGGCGTGAGTGAGCTGGCGTGGATCGTCGATGCCGCCGAACTCGAAGCCGCGCTGCAGGCCGCGTTGCGCTTCGCGCCGCATGTACAGGCGGTCGATGCCGAGCTGCCGGCCACGCTGCAGGTGCTGGCCGAGGGCCGCGATTCGGCCACCCGCGAGCGCCTGGGCATCACGCTGTCGCGGCAGGCCTACGGGCACCGCGGCATCGCCGCGCGCCTGCTGGCCACGCAGGCGCATGGCGGGCTGGCGCGGCAGTGGTTTCGCAGCCCCGACGTGCTGGCGCTGCTGCCACTGGACCGCCCACAGCCGGGGCACGGCTACGGCTTGGTGTGGTCGGTGCCGGACGCCCGCGCCGACGAGCTGATGGCGCTGCCAGACGACGATTTCGTCGCCGCGCTGAATGACGCCACCGGCGGCGCTGCCGGCACGCTGACGCTGGCCAGCCGGCGCGCGCAGTGGCCCTTGGCGTTGGCGCAGGCCGATCGTCTGCACGGCGCGGGCTGGGTGCTGGTGGGCGACGCCGCGCACTTGGTGCATCCGCTGGCCGGCCAGGGCCTCAACCTCGGCCTGGCCGACGTGTCGGCGCTGGCCGACGTGATTGCCGCGCGCGAGCCCTGGCGCGCCTTGTCCGACGAGCGCTTGCTGGCCCGCTACGCCCGCGCTCGCCTGGGCCCGACGCTGGCCATGGCGCGCCTCACGGATGGCTTGTTGCACCTTTTTGCCAGCGAGCAGCCCGTGGTCAAGGAACTTCGCAACCGCGGCCTGACTCTGCTCAACCACCTGCCGCCGATCAAGCGCCTGCTCACGAGCCGGGCGCTCGGCGGCTGACCCTCACCCGAAAGCCCCGAGATGTCGTCCTACCCGAGATTGATGCTGACTTCAGCGGCCTTGGCCGCCGCCCTGCTGCTGTGCGGCCCGGCGCGGGCCCAAGAGGCGGCGATCCGCAAGGCGCTGGGCGAACGCCTGCCCAACCTGCCCAAGATCGACGAAATCAGCAAGTCGCCGATTGCCGGCCTTTATGAGGTGCGCTACGGCGGCACCGAGATCCTCTACAGCGATGCCCTGGGCGAGTTCATCCTGGTCAACGGCTCGATGGTCGAAACCAAGACGCGCACCGACCTGACTGAAGCCCGCATCGAGAAGCTGCTGGCCATCGACTTCGACAAGCTGCCGTTCAAGGACGCCATCCTCATCAAGCAGGGTAGCGGCGCGCGCAAGGTGGCGGTTTTCGTCGACCCGAACTGTGGCTACTGCAAGCGCTTCGAGCGCGATCTGGCGGGCATCAAGGACCTCACCGTCTACACCTTCCTGCTGCCCATCCTGGGCCCTGACTCGACGGCCAAATCGCGCGACATCTGGTGTGCCAAGGACGCCGGCAAGTCGTGGCGCGCGTGGATGCTTGACAACGTGACGCCGCAGCGCGTCACCGGCACTTGCGACACCGCGCCGATCGAGCGCAACCGCGAGTTCGCCAGCAAGCAGCGCATCAACGGCACGCCGGCCATTTTCTTCGTCGATGGCACGCGCAAGCCCGGCGCCATCCCGGGCGAGCAGCTCGAGAAGCTGATCGCCGCCGCCACGCGCAAATAGCCGCTGCGGGCGCGTCTGCGGCCCCTCATCGGCGGCGGTGGGCCGACAATCGCGGCATGTCCACGCTGCCCCAGATGCCCGCCACGCCCGCCTTGTCTGCCACGCTGCCGGCCGGCGCCGATCCCAGCCCGCTGGCGCGCCGCCTGGGCCACGCCGGCTTGATCCCGTTCGTGGCCGGTGCCGTGCTGGTCTGGCTGGTGCGTGACGACGTGCACCCCTATGTCGCGCTGGCGCTGTCGGCCTATGCTGCGGTGATTGCGAGCTTTCTGGGCGGCATCCACTGGGGCCTGGCGATGCGCCACGACCCGCCGCCCGCGGCCCTGTTGGTGTGGGGCGTGGTGCCCTCGCTGCTGGCCTGGCCGGCGGTGCTGATGCCGCCGCAGAGCGCGCTGGTGATCGACGGCCTGCTGCTCATCGCCTGCTACCTCGTGGACCGGCGCCTCTACCCCGCGCAGGGCGCGGCACACTGGCTGACGCTGCGCTTCAGGCTCAGCGCGGTGGCGGCGCTCAGCTGCTTCATCGGTGCTGCCGGCAGCTAAGGCCGTTTCGCCGTCGGCACGCCAGCGCGGCCTGTTTGCGCTGACTGGGCGCCAGCGCGGTCTGCTTGCGCTGGTGGTGGCGGTGACGCTGGCGCACCTGTGGCTGGCCGATGTGTCGCTGCCGCCGCGCCAGGGCGACGGCGCGGCCGACAGCCGGCCAAGGCGCATCGAGGTGGCCTTTGTACGCGAGTTGGCACCCACCCAAGCTCCCGCCGCGCCGCCGCCCGTGCTGCGCCAGCGCCCGCGCCTGCCCGCGCCCCAGGCGGCGGCTTCGGCGGCGCTGGCGGCGGCCGATGAGGCAGCGCCCGCACCACCGCCGCCATTGCTCGCCACTCCTGACGCGCCGCCGCCGCTGGCCGCACGGGCCGAACCCCTGCCCGCGGCGACGGTGGCGACCGCCACGGCCGAAGCCTTCGAGTGGCCGCCGTCCACACGCTTGAGCTACCGCCTCAGCGGCAACTACCGCGGCCCCGTCGAAGGCCAGGCGCGCGTCGAGTGGCTGCGCACCGGCACGCGCTACCAGGTGCACATGGATGTCGCCATCGGCCCGTCCTTCGCGCCCTTGATGACCCGCCGCGTCAGCAGCGAGGGCGAGATCACGGCCGACGGCCTGCAGCCGCGCCGCTACGACGAAGAGACCCGCGTCGTGCTGCGCGACACCCAGCGGCGAACGATCTTTCTCGACGCCGACCGCGTGCGCCTGCCCAATGGCCGCGAGTGGCCACGGCCGCCCGGCGTGCAGGACAGCGCCAGCCAGTTCGTGCAGCTCACCTGGCTGTTCACGACCCGGCCCGAGCTGCTGCAAGTGGGCCGCAGCATCGAGTTCCCGTTGGCGCTGCCGCGGCTGGTGGAAGCCTGGACCTACGACGTGCTGGCCGCCGAGACCCTGGCCACGCCGGCCGGTGCGGTCGACACCGTGCACGTCAAGCCGCGCCGCGAGGCGCGCGCCGGCGGCGATTTGACCGCGGAATTCTGGGTCGCGCCCAGCCTGCAATACCTGCCGGTGCGCATCGTCATCCGCCAGGACGCCGAGACCCATCTCGATCTGCTCATCGAGCGCCTGCCCGAGCAGGCCGAGCGCGGCCGCTGAGGGCGCCGCGACAACACGCCGCGATCAAGTCGAGTGGCGCGCCGCAAAGGCCTCGGCCGCGGCACGGCCGCGCACGTTGCCGACGAGCTGTACCGCCACCTGCAGCAACGGCGCCAGTTCGCCGGGGTCGCGGGCGCGTTCCATTCGCACGGCCAGGGCTTCGCCGGTGGGGCCGAGTGCATCATTGAGTGCGCGTACGGCGGCGCGGCGCCGTGCGACGAATTCTGGAGAGGCCGCGGTCTGCGCCGCCGGCGGCGTGCGGGATGGGGCTGGTGCCGGTACCAGCGCCGCAACCTTCGCGCTTGCCGATGCGCCAGCGGCTTCGATGAAGCCTTGCTCGGCCAGCATCGTCAAGGTCTCGGCGGCCTGCTGGATGAGGCCGGCCAGGGCCATCGCATCGCGCTTGCCGTCCACCATGATCAGCGCGCTGCGCGCCCGTGGCACCAGACGGTGGGCGCGGGTCTCGATCTCGTTGACGCCTTTGGCGGTCTTGCGATAGATGATGGGCATGCGCGCGGCGTGGCAGGCGAACCGTGCCACTGCGTTGGTGGCGACTTCAGACGTCCCTGTAACGGGCGGCAGCTTAACGCCAACCATGCCCTTGCGCACACCGGACTTGCCCCGCTGCGCCGCGACTTATAGTGCCGCAAGACCCGCGGAGACGACCATGACCGATGCCCCCATCCTGACCGAAACCCGAGGCACGGGTGACCGCCGCACCGGCCTGATCACGCTCAACCGCCCCAAGCAGCTCAACGCGTTGAACGACGCCTTGATGGACCAGCTGGGCGCCGCGCTGCGGGCCTTTGATGCCGACGACGGCATTGGCTGCATCGTCGTCACCGGCAGCGACAAGGCCTTCGCCGCGGGTGCCGACATTGGCGCCATGGCCGGCTTCACCTTCATGGATGCCTACAAGGGCAACTACATCACCCGCAATTGGGAAACCGTGCGCGAGGTGCGCAAGCCGGTGATCGCGGCCGTGGCCGGCTTTGCGCTGGGCGGCGGCTGCGAGCTGGCGATGATGTGCGATTTCATCATCGCGGCTGACACGGCCAAGTTCGGCCAGCCCGAGATCAAGCTCGGCGTCATGCCCGGCGCGGGCGGCACGCAGCGCCTGCCGCGCGCCGTGGGCAAGGCCAAGGCGATGGACATGATCCTCACTGCTCGCATGATGGACGCCGCCGAGGCCGAACGTGCCGGCCTGGTGTCGCGCGTCGTCGCGGCCGACCGGCTGCTGGACGAGGCGTTGGCCGCGGCCGATGTCATCAACGCCATGGGCGGCCCGAGCGCGGCGCTGGCCAAGGAGTGCGTGAATCGTGCCTTCGAGAGCGGCCTGGCCGACGGCGTGAGCTACGAGCGGCGCCTCTTCCACGCCCTCTTCGCCACCGAAGACCAGAAGGAAGGCATGGAGGCCTTCGTCAACAAGCGAAAGGCGGCGTTCAAGCACCGCTGAGGCGAACGTGCGCCGGGCCGCCCGCGGCCGGTGTCCGACTACACGACAACCCAGCGCCGGCCGTCGCGGTCGAACTGCGCGCGGCGATGGCCTTCGGCATGCAGTTCGACCCAGTCGATCATCAGCACCTCGGCCGCGAGCACCGCAAAGTGCTCGCGGCTGCCGCGTTCGGGGCTCGGGCGATCCAGCGGGCTGCCCGGCGCCAGCGGTGACAGGTAGTCCTGTGCCGCCGGCGTCATCTTGAGCCGCGCCCAGCGCGACGAGACCTCCAGGCCAGAGGCCTGCAACGAGAGCCTGACGCGCAGGCGCAGTTGCCAGCCCATCGCCTCGGACCACATGACCAGCGTGCCCATGGCGTGAGCGGCAATCTGGCGCGCCTTGGGGCTGCGCGGATCGGTGTAGACCAGCAGCGTGCGCGTGGCGCGGTTCAGGTCGCGCAGCACGACGCTGCGCGCGTCGGCGATCAGCTCGCCCGGCGTGCCGTCTTCACCGGCCGCGCCATCGTCCACCGTGGCCAGCACGGCCAGGCGCCAGGCGTGGCCCTTGACCCGCGCTGCCAGGCTCAGCTCGCGCCAGACTTCGGCCTCGATGGCGTCGAGCGTGTCGAGGCGCGCGGGCATGGTGCTCAAGCTTCGTGCCGCAGCGCCGGAAACAGGATCACGTCGCGGATGCTCGGGCTGTCGGTCAGCAGCATGATGAGGCGGTCGATGCCGATGCCGCAGCCGCCCGCGGGCGGCATGCCGTACTCGAGCGCGCGGATGAAATCGGCGTCGTAGTACATCGCCTCTTCGTCGCCGGCTTCCTTGTTCGCCACCTGGGCCCTGAAGCGCGCCGCCTGGACCTCGGCATCGTTGAGCTCAGAAAAACCGTTGGCGACCTCGCGCCCGGTGATGAAGAGCTCGAAGCGCTCGGTGACCGCCGGGTTGGTGTCGGAGGCACGTGCCAGCGGGCTCACCTCGACCGGATAGTCGATGATGAAGGTGGGCTGCCACAGTTGCTCTTCGACCACCGCCTCGAAGAGCCCGAACTGCAGCTCGGGCAGGCCCCAGTGCGCCGGCGGCTCTTCGCCCAAGGATCGCAGGCGGGCACGCAGCAGTTCGCCATCTTCAGCCTCGACGGCGCTGAGCCCGGCGTGGGCGATCAGCGAATCGCGCACCGACAGGCGCACAAAGGGCTGGTCCAGCGCCACCGGCCCGCCGGCATAGCTGAGCGCCGCCGAGCCCGTGGCAGCGCGCGCGGCGTGGCGCAGCACGGCCTCGGTGAAGTCCATCAGATCATGGTGCGTCCAGTAGGCCGCGTAAAACTCCATCATCGTGAACTCGGGGTTGTGGCGAACGCTGATGCCCTCGTTGCGGAAGTTGCGGTTGATCTCGAACACGCGCTCGAAGCCGCCCACCAGCAAGCGCTTGAGATACAGCTCGGGCGCGATGCGCAGGAACATCTGCTGGTCGAGCGCGTTGTGGTGCGTGACAAAGGGCTTGGCGTTGGCGCCGCCCGGGATCGGGTGCAGCATCGGCGTCTCGACCTCGAGAAACGCGTGCTCGACCATGAAGCTGCGGATCGAGCTCACGGCCTTGCTGCGCACCACGAAGCGCGCACGCGCCGCGTCGTCGCTGATGAGGTCGACATAGCGCTGGCGGTACTTCTGTTCCTGGTCGGCCATGCCATGAAACTTGTCGGGCAGCGGCCGCAGGCTCTTGGTGAGCATGCGCACGCTGGCGGCCTTGATCGAGAGCTCGCCGGTCTTGGTGCGAAACAGAATGCCCTCGCAGCCGACGATGTCGCCCAGGTCCCAGTGCTTGAAGGCGGCCAGCACCTGCTCGCCCACCGCGTCTTGCGTGATGTAGAGCTGGATGCGGCCGGAGCCATCCTGCAGCGTCGCAAAGCAGGCGCGGCCCATCACGCGCTTGAGCATCATGCGGCCGGCCACTGCCACCTGCACGGCCTGCGGCTCGAGCTCTTCATTGGGCACTTGGCCGTGCTTGTGGTGCAGGTCGGCGGCGTGGTGGCGGGGCTTGAAGTCGTTGGGGAAGGCGATGCCCGCGGCGCGCAGGGCTTGCAGCTTCTCGCGCCGTTCGGCCATCAGTTGGTTGTCGTCGGACATGCAGGTGCTCTGTGATCGGGCCGTTGGAACGCTGCCAATTTTAGGTGCAGGCCTGAGGGGCAGCCCTAGAATCCGGCGCATTAATTCGATCCTGACATGACAGCTCCATTCCCAATCACCGAGCGGCCCATCCGCTTTGCCCTCGTCGGCTGCGGCCGCATCTCGGGCAATCACATCGAGGCCTTGCGCCAGCAGGGCGGACGCGCCGAACTGGTGGCGGTGTGCGACACGCGGCCGCAGGCGCTTGAGGCGGCGGTGGCCAAGACCGGCGCCCAGGGCTTCGCGTCGCTGGACGCCCTGCTGGCCCAGAGCACGGCCGACATCGTGGTGCTGGCCACGCCCAGCGGCCTGCATCCGCTGCAGGCCATGCAGGCCGCGCGCGCCGGCCGGCACGTGCTGTCCGAAAAGCCCATGGCGACCAAGTGGAACGAGGGCATGGAGATGGTGCGCGTCTGCCGCGACGCCGGCGTCAAGCTCTTCGTCGTCAAGCAGAACCGGCTCAACGCGACCATGCAGTTGCTCAAGCAGGCAGTCGATGGCGGGCGATTCGGGCGCATCAACCTGGTCACCGTCAACGTCTTCTGGACGCGCCCGCAAAGCTACTACGACGATGCGCCCTGGCGCGGCCGCTGGGACATGGACGGCGGCGCCTTCCTCAACCAGGCCAGCCACTACGTGGACATGGTCGACTGGCTGGTCGGCCCGGTGGACAGCGTGCATGCCTACACGGCCACGCTGGCGCGCGAGATCGAGGCCGAGGACACCGGCGTCATGAGCCTGCGCCTGCGCCGCGGCGGCCTGGCCTCGATCAACGTCACCATGCTCACGCATGCCAAGAATCTCGAAGGCAGCATCACCGTCCTGGGCGAGTTGGGCACCGTGCGCGTCGGCGGCGTGGCCGTCAACCGCATCGAGCACTGGGAGTTCGAGACCCCGCAGCCCGGCGACGACGAAGCGCGCGCGGCCAATTACCAGACGGCGTCGGTGTACGGCCCCGGCCATCCGCTGTACTACGCCAACGTCATCGACACGCTGCGCGGCGAGGCCCATGCGCAGGTCGACGGCTACGAGGGCCTGCGCTCGCTCGAGGTGGTGATCGCGGGCTACCGCAGCGCGCGCGACGGTGTGCGCGTCGGCCTGCCGCTGGTCTTTTGAACGTGGCGGCCAGCATCCACCCCAGCGCCATCGTCGACGAGGGCGCGCAACTCGGCGAGGGCACGCGGGTGTGGCACTTCGTGCACGTCAGCGCGGGCGCCCGCATCGGCGCGCGCTGTGCGCTGGGGCAGGGCGTGTTCGTCGGCAACGATGTGCGCATCGGCGACAACGTGCGCATCCAGAACAACGTCTCGGTCTACGACGCGGTGACGCTCGAGGACGACGTCTTCTGCGGCCCCAGCATGGTCTTCACCAACGTCCACAACCCGCGCTCGGCGGTGCCGCGCAAGGACGAATACCGGCACACGCTGGTCAAGCGCGGCGCCACGCTGGGCGCCAACTGCACCATCGTCTG
>JANPMR010000573.1:0-9048 GCA_031427055.1 Rubrivivax sp. | reverse complement strand
ACCGGTGGCCGCCATCTGCTGGCGCTGATGGACGACCTGCTCGACCTGTCGAGCGTGCAGACCGGGCAGTTGCCGCTCGAGCTCGAACCCGTCGCGCCGCTGGCGGCGGCGCAGACGGTGCGCACCATGCTCGACAGCGCGGCACAGGCCGCCGGTGTCGAGTTGCGTGTCGACGCCCCAGGCGAGCACCCGCTGCTGGCACGAGCCGATGCGCGGCGCCTGCGCCAAGTGGTGGGCAACCTGCTGTCCAACGCCATCAAGTACAACCGCCGCCGCGGCTGGGTGCAGGTGAGCGCGGCACTCGCCGACGGCATGGTCGAGCTGCGTGTCGCCGACAACGGCATCGGCCTGGACGAAGCCCAGATTTCGCGCCTGTTCAACCCTTTCGAGCGCGTCGGCGCGCAGCGCGGCAGCGTGCAGGGCAGCGGCCTGGGCCTGGCGCTCACGCGCGAGTTGGTGCTGGCCATGGGCGGCACGGTCGGCGTGACGAGCACCCCCGGCGAGGGATCGACGTTTCTGGTGCGGCTGCCGGCGGCGTGAGCGCCGGCGCCACGACCCCAGGGTCAGGGGGAGAGGTCGCGCTGCAATCGATCGCGTGCCGTCAGCGCGCCTGCATCAAAAACTGCAGCACGCTCTCCAGCCGTACCGCCCAGTCGACCTCGCTGTGGCCGCTGCCGTCGATCACCGGCGTCATCGCATCGGCTGCCGTGTAGCCGCGGTCGCGCAGCACTTCGGCCACGAAACGGTGCGTCGGGCCGTAGAGCGAATCGAGCCAGTCGTCGCCGCGGTCGGTGTAGATGCGGTGGCGGCCGGCCGGCGGCAGCTTCTGGCTGAGGTAGCTCATGGCCGCCAAGGGCAGCGCGGCATTGCGCACGCGCTCACGCCCCCAGGCGGTGGGCCGGCCCACCCAGTGCGTGGACAGACCGGCTGCGCCGCCGAAGACCTGCGGGTACTCACACAGCGCGTAGATCGAGATCAGCCCGCCCATGCTCGCGCCGGCGATGAAGGTGCTCTCGGGGCCGGGCCGGGCGCCGCGCGCGGACTCGCGGCACTCACACCGAGCGCGCCAGCACGCTCTTCATCCGCTCCAGCATGGGCGTCACCACCGGCACCGTGAGCATGGTGCTGGCCACCGCCATCAGCAGCAGCGCGGTGAAGGTCTCGCTGGTGATGATCTGCTTGTCGAGCAGCACGTTGGCAAAGATGATCATGATCAGCGCCTTGGTCTGCAGCAGCCAGCCGATCAGGCTGGCCTCGCCGGGCTGCCACTTCAGGATGCGCCCGGCCAGGTGGATGCCGATGAGCTTGCCGCTCACGCTGGCCGCCAGCAGCAGTGCCGCGGCCACGAACACCGTCGTGCCGCCGACGTCCCAGTTGGTGCGCAGCCCGGTGCTGAGAAAAAACACCGGCATGACGACCAGCAGCACGTGGTGGCGCAGCAGGTCCATCTTTTCCTGGTTGAACCAGTGGTTGTCCATCACGGCACCGGCCAGGAAGGCGCCCACCATGTAGTGCAGGCCCGACCAGTCGGCGCCCAGGCCGCAGGCGGCCAGCCAGATGAGGCCGACGTACCAGCGGTCGCGCTCGGGGATGCGCAGCATCAGCTTGCGCAGCAGCACCGAGGCCACGGCAAACAGCGCCAGAAAGGCCGCCTGCTTGCCCACACGCTCCCAGTCCATCAGGATCAGCGCCAGCACGCCCCAGATGGCGACGTCGTCCAGGCTGGCATAGCGCAGGATGCGCTGGCCCACCGGCTGGCGCAGGATCTCGAGCTTTTCCATGAGCAGGATGAGGATCGGCAGCGCCGTCACCGCGCAGGCCATGCCCACGCCCAGCACGAACTGCCAAGTGTGTGCCTTGGGGCCCATCCAGCCAGACGCAGCGGCCAGCATGGCCAGTGCGGCGCCACAGCCAAACAGCAGCGGCATGCCCAGCGCCAGGCCGGCGGCGATGCCGCTCTCGCGCCGGTACTCCCAGGCCTTGCTCAGGTCGAGCTCGATGCCGGCAATCCACACGAACACCATCACCGCCCACCAGGCGATGCCGTTGAGGCTCTGGATCACCGCCGGGTTGAAGACAAACTGGTAGTACTCGGGCAGCGCCGCGCCCAACACGCCCGGGCCGAGCAGGATGCCGGTGACGATCTGCACCACCACCAGTGGCGCCCAGTAATCGGTGCGCCCCAGCCGCCACACCAGGTAGGGCAGGGTGAACACGATGAGCATCGCGATGAGGAAGATTTCAGTGGTGGTCATGGGGTGTGGCGCGGCCTGAAGTGGCGCGACTTTAGCGCGCGACCGGTGCGGCGCTCGCGCTGCGCCAGCGCCCGATCTGGCCACGCGGCATGCGCTGCAGTTCGCACAGCAGGGCGTGGCCCACGGCGGCGCCTTGCAGTCGGTGCCCAAACTGCTGCGCGGCGTCGTCCTGCATCTGCAGCAGCAGGTGCGCGGTGGTCTGGGCATCGGCCAGCGCGCGGTGGGCGCGGCCGCTGTCGGGCAGGCGGTGCAGCGCGGCCAGGGTGCCCAGGCGGTGGTTGGGCGCTTGCGGGTAGAGCCGGCGCGACAGCAGCATCGTGCAGGCGAACTGGTGCGCGTGGTCGGGCTCGCAGCCGGCCCGCGCCGCCTCGGCCAGCCAGAAGCCGCGGTCGAAGGCCGCGTTGTGGGCCACCAGCGGGCAGCCGCGCGTGAAGCGCATCACCTCGTGCATCACCGCGCGCGCGGGCGGCGCGCCCTGCAGCATGGCGTTGCTGTTGCCGGTGAGCTGCTCGATGAAGGGCGGCACCCAGGCGCCGGGGTGCATCAGGCTCTGGAAGCGGCCGACGATCTGGCCGTCCTGCACCAGCACGGCGGCGATTTCGGTGGCGCGCGCGCCCTGCGCCGGTGAGATGCCGGTGGTCTCGAAGTCGATGACGGCCAGCGTCTCGCTCACGTCTACGGTTTTCAAGCGGCGGGCCCGAGCAGCCGGTCGATGCCTTCGAGGAAGCGCCTGAAGTCGATCGGCTTGGTCCAGTAATCGACGCAGCCCGCGGTGAGCGCCGCCGCCACGTCGTCGGGTGTGGCGTTGGCCGACAGCGCCACGCAGCGCAGCGCGGCCGTGCGCGGGTCGGCGCGCAGCGCGCGCAGCACGGCGTGGCCATCGATGTCGGGCAGTTGCATGTCCAGCAAGACCAAGTCGGGCTGCTGGGCCCGCGCGCTGGCGATGCCGCTGCGCCCGTCTTCGGCCACGCTCAGCGTCACGGCCGGTCGGTGGGCCAGCATCTCGCGCACCAGCAGTGCGTTGACCGGGTTGTCTTCGATGTACAGCACGCGGGCGCTGGGCGGTGCCGTTGCGACGCCCGCCGGTGCAGGCGCTGCATCGCCCGACGCCGAGCCGCCCGACGCCATACCGCCCGGCATCGTCGCCGCCGCGCCGGGCGCCGCCGACGGCAGCCAGACGATGAATTCACTGCCCTGGCCCAGCTGGCTGTGCGCCTCGACCTGCCCGCCCATGGTCTCGACCAAGACCTTCACGATCGCCAGGCCGATGCCGCTGCCCTCGACCCCGCTGGCCTCGGCGCCCAGGCGGTTGAAGGGCTCGAAGGCATGCTTCAGGCGATCGGGCGCGATGCCCACGCCGGTGTCGGCCACGTGCAGGGCGACGCGCTCGCCGTGCACTTGGCTCCACACCCGCACCTCGCCACCGGGCCGGTTGTATTTGATGGCGTTGGACAGCAGGTTGATCAGCACCTGGCGCAGGCGCACCGGGTCGGCCTGCACCACGCCTTCGACGGCCTCTCGCCGCAGCGTGACGCCGCGCTCTTGCGCGCTGCCGGCCACCAGCGGCAGCGCCGCGTTGACCAGCGCCGCGCAGTCCACGGCCTCGCTGGCCAGCTTGAGCGCGCCAACCTCGGCGCGTGACAGCTCGAGCACGTCGTCGATCAGCGCCAGCAGGTGGCGGCCGGCGTCCTCGACATGCGCCAGCCAGCGCGAGCGCCGCTCGGGGTCGGCGTCGTCCTGCGTGCCGCGCAGCAGTTGCGTGAACCCCAGCATGGCGTTGAGCGGCGTGCGCAGCTCGTGGCTGATGCGCGACATGGCCTGCGACTTGGCCTGGCTCTCGGCCACCGCCACCTCGCGCTCGCGCAGCGCGGCGGCCGCGAGCTGCGTCTCGGTGCTGTCCCAGTTGACGCCGATGCGGCCGTCCGGCTGCCCGTGCTCGTCGAGCACCGGCACTGACTGCGAGCTGATCCAGCGCACCTGGCCGTCGGGCCAGAGCACGCGAAAGCTGTGCCGCCAGGGCTGGCTGTCGCTGACGCGACCGATCTGGTCGCTCATGATGGGCTGGCGGTCGTCGGGGTGGACGAAGCTGGCGACCTCCTCATTGAAGATGCGTCGCGTGGGCGACACCACGCCGCGCAGGCCAAACATCTGCTCGTCCCAGATGATCTCGGCGTGGCCGCGGCTGGCCGTCCAGGTGCCCAGGCCGAGTGCGCGCGTGGTGAGCTGCATGCGCGCCACGGTGCCGCGCAACTGGCGCAGCGTCTGCTGCTGCTCGGTGATGTCGATGACCACGCCCTCGGCGCGCCGCGACGCCGTCGGGCGCGCCGTGTCCATGCTGCCGCGCACGAGCAGCCAGCGCAGTTCGCCGTCCGACGGCCGCACGACGCGGAACTCGATCGTGTGGTCACCCTGGCCGCGGCGCCACCAGGCCGCGACCTCGGTTCGCAGGCGCGCGCTGTCGTCGGCGTGCACGCAGCGGGTCAGCAAGTCGTCCAGCGCCAGCGGCCCGCCCTGCGGGTCCAGGCCGAACAGCGCGTACATGCGGCCGTTCCAGCTGGGCAGCGGCCTGTCGCGCTGGTTCGACCACAGGCCGATGCGTGCGGCCTCGGCGGCGGCCTCGAGCCGATGCGCCGACTCCAGCGTCAGGCGGTTCTGCTCGACGCGGTCTGACACATCGAGCAGCACACCGACAAAGCCGACCGGCTCGCCGTCAGCCCCCAGCTGCAAGGCGCGGCGAGACAGCATGTGGCGCCAGCCGCCGCCGGGCAGCGGGTAGCGCAGTTCCATGTCGGTGTGCGCGCCGCTGGCCAAGGTCTGCTGCTCCGACTCCAGCACCGCGGCCAGGTCGTCCGGGTGGATACGCGCGCGCGCTTGCTCGAGCGACACGCCCTCGGGGCTGAAGGGCAGGCCAACAATATCGGACGCGCGCTCGTCAAAGTGCAGGCGCCCGCTGGCCAGATCCTGGCGCCAGATCGAGATACGGCCCAGCTTGAGTGCGGCGTCGAGCTCGCCGCTGAGCTGCTCGGCGCGGCGCGCGAGTTCGTAGACCCCGGTGTCGTCGGTGTTGATGCCCAGCAGGCGCGTCGGCCGGCCTTCGGCATCGTGGTGGACGCGCCACTGCGTGTGCAGGTTGCGCACCTCGCCGTCGGGTCGGCGGATGCGCACACGTTGCGCGTGTACGCCCGCCCGGCTGAGCGTGGCCACGAAGGCGCCGCGCAGGCGATCCTCGCTGAAGATCATGCGGGACGTGTCGTCGTAGCTGGGCGCGGGCGTGCCCACGGCACGCTCCGGCAGGCCCCAGATGCGGTACATGTGGCGGTCCCAGGTGCCAATCATGGTGAGCGGATCGCGCTCGAAGATGCCGGTATCGCTGAACTCCTGCACCAGGTCCAGCCGCTCTTGCAGGCCGCGGATGCGCGCCTCGGCCGTGCGCAATGCCGCCAGTGCTTCGGGCAGGGTCTGCGGCGTCTCGGTGGGGGCGGGAGCGGGATCTGGCGGCTCGTTCATGGGCTGGGAAAGGATGCCCTGGCAGTTTAGTGCGCGCCTCGCCTGTCTCGGCCTTCGCCACTTTGCTTCTCACCGCTTTGCCGGTGAGCAGCGCAGGTCGCTTGGTGGCCCGGTGCGGACGTTCGGTCGTGCTCTTGCTCGCTTGCAGTCGCGCGTCGCGGCAGGCGGCGTCCGGCAGGGGCTCATGCTGCAGCGGTCGCCGCTGCGTGCCCGGGCCAGAGGCCCGGTCCTTCGCCAGGCACAAACAGTCCTCAGGACTGTTTGAGTCCGGGCTCAGCTCCTCGCCGCCGCAGAAATCGCCCCTGCCAGACGCCACCTGCCGCTCAAGCACCCGGGTGGCGTGCCGGCCGCGCGACACCACTGTCTCGGCGAAGGTGGGCCCGGGTGGGCTGGGGCGCGCCTATGAGGCGCTGAGGAGCACAGGGCTCGTGGCCGCGCGCGCAGCGCGCATCGTGGACTGACTTGCCGCGTCTGTTCGAGCGCAGCGCCTGCAGGGCGCGTAGCGAGTTACGCGGCTGGGCCAGGGATGCGAGTACCGCAGGGGAGTCGACGCGCACCGGCGACCCTCCCATCGAAGCGCCCCAGCCCGCCCGGGCACGCCTTTGCTCGCGCCAATCTCAACATGCAAAGCAGACACACCGAACGTCAGCAACGGGCCACTCAGCGCCAGACGCTCACGCCTCGGCGACGGGCAGCCGCTTCAAGTTGCGAACCGATGACGCGACGATGATCAGCGCCTGGATCACGAAGCCGGCCAGCGCCATCATCAGGCAGGCCGCGGTGCCGAACTGCGCGCCGACCCAGCCACCAAGCGCGGCGCCGAGCGGGCGCGCCCCGGTGTTGACGGCCAGAAAGATGGCTGTCACGCGGCCGAGCATCACAGCGGGCGTGACGGTCTGGCGCAGCGTGGTCGAGCTGATGGTCCAGATGATGGGGCCGACGCCGAAGAGGAAGAAAGAGGCGCCGGCCAGCCAGCCCGAGGGCCAAACCAGCGTGGCCACCATGGTCGCCATGGCAGCCACCGATACCGCCGGCCCGAGCAATACGGCGGCACCAAAGGACAGCGCACGCAGCACGCGCGGCGCGGCAAGTGCGCCGGCGACCATGCCGATGCCGTACGCGGCCAGCGTCGAGCCCACCGCGCCGGCGTCCAGCCCAAGCGAGCGCACGGCGTGCGGCACGTACGCTGCCTGCAGCACGAACCAGGCGATGTTCCAGGCCACGGCCGTGAGCAGGATGGGGCGCAGCAGTTCGTGCGACCAGACCATGCGCGCGCCTTCACGGATCTCGATCCAGGGGTGGCGCCGAGGCACCATCGCACGCGCTGGGTCTGGCAGGCGCAGCAACAGCGCCACGGCGGAACTCGACAGCACCACGGCCAGCACGAAGGCGGCGCTGGCGCCGGCCCAGGCCACCAGCGCGCCGGCCAGCGCCGGGCCGGCGGCAAAGGCCGCGCTGCGCGCCAGTTCGAGCCGGCCGTTGGCGGCCGCCAGCATGTCCCGCGGCACCAGGGCCGGCACCAGTGCAGGGGCCGCGACGCTGAAGGCCACCGTGCCGGCGGCACCCACGAAGCCCAGCACGGCCAGTACCGCGATCGACAACTGACCGAACAGCGCTGCCAGCAGCAGTGCCAGCAGCGACAGCGCGCGCAGCGTTTCGGCCAGCACCATCAGCCGCCGACGCGAGGTGCGATCGACCAGCACGCCCAGCGGGATCGACAGCAGCAAAAAAGGCAGGCTCTGCGCGGTGGCCAGCAGGCCGATCTCGCCCGGCCCGGCGCCCAGCGCCAGCACCGCCACCAGCGGCACCGCGGCCAGGCTGATCTGCTCGGCAGACTGGGCAGCCAGGTTGGCGCCGGCCAGGCGGGCAAAGACGGGTGGCAAGTTGCGGTTCATCGGCCGATCATGGCCGGAGCGGCGCGCAATGACTGGCCGTATCCGGCCCCGTCAACGACCGGTTCTTGCGCTACGGCTGGCCAACGATCGAGGCCGTGGCCATCAGCTCCTGGAACAGCGCCATCGACACCTGGCCGGACACCGTAAACGGGTCCAGCACCGGGCGCTCGGAGTACTTGAGCAGCAGCCCTGGGTTCAGGCGTGCCATGTTGACCTGGCCCATGCTCCAGCCGGCGAAGTGACGCTCACCGATCTCTTCATAGACCAGCAATTCGACCTGCGTGTGGCGTGCATCGGTGGCGATGCGGTTGTAGAGCCGGTTGACGGCGCCGCGGCCGCCCTCGAGCACCTGCAGAAAGATGCCCTCGCTGAAGCACAGAACCCCGGTGATGCCCAGCGCCGGGTTGTTGGCCTTGGACTTGCGCAGGATGGCGACCAGTTCGTCCTGGTCCACCGCGGCTGCGGCGCGGCTGGCATACATGAGTCGCACGAGCATCGTCGTTTCCTTCAGGATGTCTTGCGGGGCAGCAGCGAAAGAAACTCGCGCCGCAGGTTGGCGTCTTTCAGGAAGGCGCCACGCATCACGCTGTTGACCATGGCGGTGTCGGTGTCCTTGACGCCGCGCCAGTGCATGCAGAAGTGGTCGGCTTCCATCACGATGGCCAGGCCGTCGGGGCGCACGCGCTCCTGCAATTCGTTGGCCAGCATGGTCACGGCCTCTTCCTGGATCTGCGGCCGGCTCATCACCCAGTCGGCGATGCGCGAGTACTTGCTCAGCCCGATGAGGTTGCTGTGCTCGTTGGGCAGGATGCCGATCCAGACACGCCCGAAGATCGGGCACATGTGGTGGCTGCAGGCGCTGCGCACGGTGATGGGGCCGACGATCATCAGCTCGTTCAGGCGCGCGGCGTTGGGAAACTCGGTCACCGCGGGCATGGGCACGTAGCGGCCGCGGAACACCTCTTCGATGTACATCTTGGCCACCCGCTTGGCCGTTTCCTGGGTGTTGTGGTCGTTGTCGGTGTCGATGACCAGCGCGCGCAGCACCTCTTGCATCTTGGCCTGCACCTCGGCCTTGAGCTCGGCCAGCTCGCCTTCGCGCACGAAAGCGGCGATGTTGTCGTTGGCGTGGTGACGGCGGCCGGCGTGCACCAGGCGGTAGCGAATGCGCTCGCTGGCCGGTAGGGCTGCCAGCTCTTCGTCAGTGCGCAGGAGCTTGGTTTCAGTCGCGGCGGGCGCGGCGGCGGTTCGTGGCATGCGGGGCGCGTCAGACAGGGGGAGCGCCATTGTGCGCGGGCAGGCGAGCCCTCGCTGGGTGCAGGGCATGGGGTGGGCGGCGGGCGACGGACCCGCAGCGGCGGGCCCGCAGAGTCCCACGGGTAGACTGGTCC
>JANPMR010000572.1:0-9371 GCA_031427055.1 Rubrivivax sp. | reverse complement strand
TGGGGCGGCGACTTCAAGCAACCCTAGGCGCAGGAGGCACCATGTCCGAAGACGACGACGCCCGCGACCGCGCCGAACAGCGCACGCTGATCATGCCCCGGCGCGACCAGGGCAGCGAGCTCAAGCCCGGCACGCAGTTGCAGGAGTTCGTCGTCGAACGCGTGCTGGGCGTGGGTGGCTACAGCATCGTCTACCTGGCGCGCGACACGCGGCTGGACCGCCGCGTGGCGCTGAAGGAATATGTGCCCGCCACCCTGGCCATGCGCGCGCCCGACGGCACCGTGGTGCCGCGCCTGCCGCGCTTTGCCGAGTACTTCGACAAGGGCATGCAGAGCTTCATGAACGAGGCGCGGCTGCTTGGCTCTTTTGAGCATCCGTCGCTGGTGCGCGTCTACCGCTTCTGGGCCCAGAACGGCACCGCCTACATGGTGATGCCGTACTACGAAGGCATCACGCTCAAGAAGTGGCTCAGCGACCTGGGCGTCAAGCCCAGCGAGGTCTGGCTGCGTCAACTGGCCGACCCGCTGATCGAGGCCCTGAGCGTGATGCACGAGCAGCGCATCTATCACCGCGACGTCGCGCCCGACAACATCATGATGCTGTACGACCGCCAGGGCGGCAGCTACCTCGAGCAAAAGCCGACGCCGCTGCTGCTGGACTTTGGCGCCGCCCGCCGCGTCATCGGCGACGCCACGCAGAACCTCACCGCGATCCTCAAGAGCGGCTATTCGCCGGTGGAGCAGTACGACGGCGAGGCCACCATGCGCCAGGGCCCGTGGACCGACGTCTACGCACTGTGCGCCGTGCTCTACACCTGCGCGGTGGGCAAGCCGCCGGGATCGTCGATCGCCCGCGTCGTCAAGGACGACATGTTGAGCGCCCGCGAGGCCGCCAAGGGCCGCTACAGCGAGAGCCTGCTGGCCGCCATCGACGCCGGCCTGGCCGTGCGCCCCGGAGAGCGGCCGCAAAGCATGGCGGCACTGCGGCGGCGCTTTGATGCGCCGGTGGTGCCGGTGCGTGCGGCGTCAGCGGCGCCCGTGCCCGTCGTGGCGGCGGCGCCGTCGCGGCCGGCGTGGGTGTTGCCCGCCGCGGTGGGCGCGGTGGTGCTGGTGCTGGCCGCGCTGCTGGCGGTTCTGTTGCGCCGCTGATCCGGCCGCGAGCTTGCGCCCGCCGTGTGCGTGACGCGCTGCACTTGGAACAAAGGGCGGCGCTAGGCGACAATTCTCACGGCTTATCTTCTCAAAACTTCCTCTAATTTCTCCAATTTTGTAGGTCTGTTGTCTCAAAATATCTTCTCAAGAATCTTTTTATAATGACGCATGCGTCCGAAGAATCAAGCCGCTCGCGACCAGCTGACCACGGCGCTGGCACGCCGTGCGGCCATGAGCGCAGGCGACTTGGCCGTGCAGCTCGGCATCAGTGTTCCGACGCTGCACCGCCTGCTGGCCGAGCAGGCTGCCGCCGTCATCGGCACCGGCAAGGCGCGGCGCACGCGCTACGCTCTGCGCCGAGCTCTGCGCGGTGACCTGAGCGAGCTGCCGCTCTACCGGGTTGACGCCGACGGCCGGGCCTCGCTGCTCAGCCACCTGGCTCTTGTCCACCCTCAGGGCTCCTGCCTGAGCCTGGCCGGCAGCGGCTGGCCGGTGCCCGAGGAGTCGCGCGATGGCTGGTGGGATGGGCTGCCCTACCCCTTGATCGACATGCGGCCGCAGGGTTACATGGGCAGGCAACTGGCGCGCGCGCGGCATGCCCAGCTGGGCGTCTCGGCCAACCCCGACGAATGGGGCGACGACGACGTGGTGCACGTGCTCCGTCAGGTCGGGAACGATCTGTGCGGAAACCTCATCCTGGGCGACCCGGCCTGCGAGCAGTTCCAGGCGCAGAAGCTGGCGCCGGCCGATCCCTTGACGCCGGCCGCGCTGGGCGATGCGTACGCGCGCCTGGCCCAGCAGTCGGTGGCCGCCGGCGTACCGGGGTCGAGCGCCGCAGGCGAGTTTCCCAAGTTCACGGCGCTGCGCGGGTGGGGCGGCAGCGGCGACAGTGGCGACACCGCCAGCCAGACCCCGCATGTGCTGGTCAAGTTCTCTGGCGCCGACGGCTCGCCGGCAGTGCAGCGCTGGTCCGACCTGCTGGTG
The DNA here is from genome assembly GCA_031427055.1 of Rubrivivax sp. Classification (GTDB taxonomy): domain Bacteria; phylum Pseudomonadota; class Gammaproteobacteria; order Burkholderiales; family Burkholderiaceae_C; genus Rubrivivax. The sequence goes on along the minus strand of JANPMR010000572.1, from coordinate 7,236 downwards.
TGCGAGCACCTGGCGCTGGAATGTGCCGCCACCTTGCCCGGCGTCACCAGCGCGCGCAGCCGCATCCTCATGCACGCCGGGCGCACCTTCCTCGAGGTCGAGCGTTTCGACCGTCACGGCCCGTTCGGGCGCAGCGCGCTGATCAGCTTGGCCACGCTCGACGCGGCGCTGCTGGGCGATGGCTCGGCCGACTGGACACGGCTTGCGGGCCGCTTGCAGGCCGCTGGCTGGCTGGGCGAAGACGACGTGCAGCGCATCCAACACCTGTGGTGGTTTGGCCGCCTGATCGCCAACAGCGACATGCACACCGGCAACCTCAGCTTCACACCGCCGGCCACGCCCGGCCCCTTGGCACTCGCGCCCACCTACGACATGTTGCCCATGCTGTACGCGTCGCTGCCCGGCGGCGAGGTGCCGACTCGACGCTTCGAGCCGCCGCTGCCCTTGCCGCCGCAGCGAACGGTCTGGGAGACGGCCTGCCGCGCAGCGATCGCGTTCTGGGTCCGCGCTGCGGCCGACCGCCGCATCAGCGAGGGATTTCGGCAAGAGTGCGACGTCAACGCACGGTGCTTGCAGCGCGTGGCAGAGCGGGTGTGAGGGCGGGCGAGCCAAGTTGACACGCCACCATCGTTGTTCGAACCCGTCACCGACAGCCGCTCACGGATTGCTCACCCCCGACGCCACATGCCCCGCCGGCACGTGCTCGGCCGCGTTCTCGATGTGCCCGGTCTGGTCGTCGAAGAAGAAGTCGGGTTCGAACTCGCGCAGAAAAATGCCCTTGGGCAGGCCGCCCAGAAACATCGCCTCGTCGACCTCGATCTTCCAGTCCATCAAGGTGCGGATGGCGCGTTCGTGAGCCGGTGCGCTGCGCGCCGTGACCAGCGCGGTGCGCAGGCGCATCTTTGCGCCGGGCTCGCGCTGCAGGCGGTGCAGGGCTTCGAGCAGCGGCTTGAAGGGCCCGGGGGCCAGCGGCATGCCGGCGTGCTCGCGCTCGTGGTGCTGGAAGGCGTCGAGCCCCTGTGCCTGGTAGACGCGCTCGGCCTCGTCGCTGAACAGCACCGCGTCGCCGTCGAAGGCGATGCGCACCTCGCCCGGGTGCGCCGCGGAAGCACGTGCACTCTGTGGATAGACGCGCGCCGCCGGCACGCCCACGGCCAGGGCCTGGCGCACGTCGGCCTCGTTGGTGGACAGGAACAGGTTGGCTGCCAGTGGCCGCAAGTAGCGCCAGGGCGGCTCGCCGCGCGTGAACACGCCGCGTTGCACCGCCAGCTTGAAGTGCTGCGCCGAGCGAAAGACGCGCATGCCGCTGACCGGATCGTTGCGCGACAGGATCACCACCTCCACCCGCGGCACACCGTCGTTGAAAGCCAGCAGCTTGTTGACCAGCGAGAAGGCCACGCCGGGCCGGGCGGGCTGGTCGATGCGCTCGAGCTGCAGCCGCATGTAGGCGCGGTCGTCGCTGGCCTCGAAGACGCTGTTCTCTTCCTCGAAATCGAACAAAGCGCGCGATGAGATCGCGACGACGAGCTGGCCTTGAAGGGTCGCGGGCATGGGGCTGCAATGTTACGGCCGGCCTTGCCCTCGTGATGACCCTGACTCGGCATGCGCCGCGACCCGCCCCCGGACAAGGGGGGTGTGGGCGCCAAGGCCGTTCGACGGCGGCACAATCCCGGCGTGCCTGGGCCTTTTGCCCGGCAACAGGAACTCCATGTCGAATCGTCCCTTCGCCGCCATCGCCGTGCGGTTCATTGCCGCCAGCGGGCTCGCGCTTGCCAGCCTGGCCCAGGCCGCCGGCGCCCACGAGCACGGCGTGGCCCGGCTCGATGTCGCGGTGGACGCCAAGCGGGTCTCGATCCTGCTCGAGACGCCGCTGGAAAATCTGCTCGGCTTCGAGCGCGAGCCCAAGACCGACGCCGAGCGCGAAAAGGTGGCCGCCGCCGTGGCCCGGCTGCGCAATGCGCAAGCGCTGTTCCGCATCGACGCTGGCGCCGGCTGCACGCTGTCGCGCGTCGATCTGCAGTCGCCCGTGCTGCAACTGGGCCGCGCCGCCACGGCGCCGGGCAAGGACGGCCACGCCGACCTCGAGGCCACCTTCGACTTCAGCTGCACCCACGGCGCCCGCGCCGGCTTTCTCGAAGTCGGCCTGTTCGACGCCTTCCCGGCGCTGAACCGGCTCGAGCTGCAAGTGGCCACGCCCAAGGGCCAGCTCAAGGCCACGCTGCGCAAGCCCTCATCGCGCGTGGTGCTCGCGCGCTAGGCGCGGCGCCGCGTGCTGCAGATCCGCGATCTTCGCTACGCCTGGCCGGGCGGCGGCGGTGACGTGCTGGCCATCGACGCGCTGCACGTGGCCGCTGGCCGCAAGGTCTTCCTGCACGGTCCCAGCGGCTGTGGCAAGAGCACCCTGCTGGGCCTGATGGCCGGCGTGCTGGTGGCGCGCCAGGGCAGCACCGCGCTGCTGGGCCAGGACTGGGCGGCACTGCGCGGTGGCGCTCGCGACGCGCGGCGTGCCGATCACGTCGGCGTGATCTTCCAGCAGTTCAACCTGCTGCCCTACCTGACGGTGCTGGACAACGTGCTGCTGCCCTGCCGCTTCTCGCGCTCACGTGCCGCGCGCTGTGCGGGCGGCCCGGTGGTGGCGGCGCGCTCGTTGCTGCAGCGCGTGGCCTTGCCCGAGATGCTGTGGACACGCCGCGCCGATGCGCTCTCGGTGGGCCAGCAGCAGCGCGTGGCGGCGGCGCGTGCGCTCATCGGTGCACCCGAACTCGTCATCGCCGACGAGCCTACCAGCGCGCTCGACGCCGCGCTGCGCGACGACTTCATGACACTCTTGATCGGCGAGTGCAGCGCCAGCGGCAGTACGCTGGTCTTCGTCAGCCATGACGACCGGCTGGCAGCGCGCTTTGACGAGCGCCTGTCGCTGCCCGAACTCAACCGCGCGGTGCAAGCGTGACGGCCTTGCTGCACATCGCCGCGCGCAGCGCCTTCAACCGCCGCGGCACGCTGGCGCTGGTGATGCTGTCGATCGCACTGGCCACCGCGCTGCTGCTGGGCCTGGAACGGCTGCGCACCGACATCCGCGCCAGCTTTTCGCAGGCCGTCAGCGGCACCGACCTGGTGGTGGGCGCGCGAACGGGGCCGGTGCAGCTGATGCTGTACGCGGTGTTCCACGTCGGCGGCGCCACCAACAGCATCCGCATGGACAGCGTGCGCGCCATCGCGGCGCACCGCGCGGTGAGCTGGATCGTGCCCATCGCGCTGGGCGATTCGCACCGCGGCCACCCGGTGATGGGCACCACGCCCGAGTACTTCATGCGCTTTGCCTATGGTGATCGGCAGGCGCTGGCACTGGCCCAGGGCGCTGTCTTTGCGGGCACGCTGGACGGCCTGTACGAAGCCGTCATCGGCGCCGAGGTGGCCAGCGCGCTGGGCTACCGGCTGGGGGACCGCATCACGCTCAGCCACGGCCTGGGCGGGGCCATGGGCGCCGAGCACGCCGACAAGCCCTTCACCGTGGTCGGCGTGCTGGCACGCACCGGCACGCCGGTGGACCGCACGGTGCACATCAGCCTGCAGGCCATCGAGGCCATCCACCTCGACTGGGCCGGCGGTGCACCGCTGCCCGCGTCCACCGGCATGAAGATCCCGGCGGAATTTGCGCGCAAGTTCGATCTCGAACCCAAGCAGGTGACGGCCGCGCTGGTGGGCCTGAAGAGCCGCGCCGCGGTCTTCAACGTGCAGCGCTTTGTGGCCAACTACGAGGCCGAGCCGCTGCTGGCTGTGCTGCCCGGTGTGGCGCTGGACGAGCTGTGGGCGGTGGTCGGCCTGGGCGAGCGCGCACTGCTGGCCATCAGCGGCCTGGTGGCGCTGGTCAGCCTGGCCTCGCTGGTGGCGGTGGTGCTGGCCGGCCTGAACGAACGCCGGCGCGAACTGGCCGTGCTGCGTGCCGTCGGCGCCGGACCGCGCCATGTGCTGGTGTTGCTGGCCGCCGAAGGTGCACTCGTCACCCTGGCCGGCGCGCTGCTGGGTGCGCTGGCCGCCGCCGTGGCGGTGCTGCTGGCCGGGCCCTGGGTGCAGCAGCAGTTCGGCATCACCCTGGCGGCAGCCGCGCCCACAGCCGAACAACTGGCACTCTTCGCCGCCGTGCTGCTGGCAGGTATGCTTGCCAGCCTCGTGCCCGGCTGGCGTGCCTACCGCTTGTCGCTGGCCGATGGCCTCTCGCCACGAACCTGAAGTTGCCCATGCTGCGCCCGATCTGCCTTGCTGCTGCCGCCCTGATCCTTGCCGCCTCGGCGCACGCCCAGGCCACCGACGGCGTGCCGCTGATGAAGCCGGCGCTGCCCGCCGTCAAGCCGCCCGCCGCCACGCCCTCGAGCTTCAAGACGATTGCCTGGGACGCGCTGGTGCCGGCCGGCTGGGACCCGTTCAAGGACTTCAAGGACATCAACTTCCAGATGCTCGACGACGGTGACCCGCGTGCCGCGCAGATGCTCAAGCGCATGCGCGAGGTCTGGGACAACGCGCCGGTCAACACCGCGCTGGTGGGCCAGGCCGTGCGCATCCCGGGCTTCATCGTGCCGCTGGAAGACAGCAAGGACGGCATGAAGGAATTCTTGCTCGTGCCCTACTTCGGCGCCTGCGTCCACAGCCCGCCGCCGCCCAGCAACCAGATCGTGCACGTGCTGCCGCGCTCGCCGGCCAAGGGCCTGCGCTCGATGGACCCGGTGTGGATCAGCGGCGTGCTGGCCACCGCGCAGACCGATTCGTACATGGGCACCGCCAGCTACCGCATCGAGGCCGTGAGCGTCGCGCCCTACACCGAGAAGCCGCGCTGATGGGCCAGCGGCAGCGCGAGTCCGCGCCGGGTGCCCATCGACAGCGGCGCCCACCGGCCGGTGACCTCACACGCACCACCTTCGCGGTGCTTTTCATCGGCCTGCTGTTGGGCGTGTCGCTGTGGATCCTGCGGCCCTTTCTGGGCCCCACCATCTGGGCCACGATGGTGGTGGTGGCCACCTGGCCGCTGATGCGCCGCGTCGAGCAGCGCCTGTGGGGCCGCCGTGCGCTGGCCGTGGTGGCGATGACGGCCATGCTGCTGCTGCTCTTCATCGTGCCGCTGACGCTGGCCATCGTCACCATCGTCGACAACGCCGACCGCCTGGTGGGCTGGGCGCAGATGGCATCCACCTACCACCTGCCGGCCCAGGCGCCGGCCTGGCTGATTGGCCTGCCGCTGGTGGGTGACTTGCTGGAGCGCGCCTGGAGCCAGGCCACCGCGATGGGCCTGCAGGATCTGCTGCCCCGCCTGTCACCCTACGCCGGCAACCTGACGCGCTGGTTTGCCGGCCAGGTGGGCAGCGTGGGCATGCTGCTGCTGCAGTTCCTGATGACGGTGGTGATTGCCGCGGTGCTGTACAGCATGGGTGAAGGCGCTGCTGACCACATGCGCCGCTTTGCGCGCCGTCTGGGCGGCCAGCGCGGCGTCGACGCCATCATCCTGGCTGGCGGCGCCATCCGCGGCGTGGCGCTGGGCGTGGGCATCACGGCGGCTGTGCAGGCCGTGCTGGCCGGCATCGGCCTGGCCGCGGCCGGCGTGCCCTTCGCAGGCTTGTTGACGGCGCTGACCTTCATGCTGTGCATCGCGCAGATCGGCGTCGTGCCGGTGCTGCTGCCCGCCGCGCTGTGGCTGTTCTGGGGCGACGCCGCCGGCTGGGGCATCGCACTGCTGGTGTGGACGGTGATCGTTGCCACGCTCGACAACGTGCTGCGCCCGCTGCTCATCAAGATGGGTGCCGACCTGCCGCTGCTGCTGATCTTTGCCGGCGTCATCGGTGGCCTGCTGGCCTTCGGCCTCGTCGGCATCTTCGTCGGGCCGGTGGTGCTCGCTGTGGGCTACACGCTGCTGGAGGCGTGGATGGGCGACATCGAGGTGCCGCATCAGGACGAGGCCAGAAGCGACACGAAGTGAGGCGTCACTCTGACGTGCTCATGCCGTATCGGGCGCGGTGAATTCAGAGGCATGGTGGATCGCGAATGGCCCGTTGCTGACGTTTGGTGTGGCTGCATTGCTTGCGTGGATTGGCGCGAGCAAAGGTGGGCCCGGGCGGGCTGGGTCGCTTCGATGAGGCGGTCGGCGCTGCGCGCCGACTGCCTTCCGGTGCGCGTTCTCGTGGCCCAGCCGCGTAACTCGCTACGCGCCCTGCGTGCGCTGCGCTCGAACAGACGCGGCAAGTCAGTCCACGATGCGCGCTGCGCGCGCGGCCACGAGCCCTGTGCTCCTCAGCGCCTCATAGGCGCGCCCCAGCCCACCCGGGCCCACCTTTGCCGAAACAGTGGCGTCGCGCGGCCGGCACGCCACCCAGGTGCTTGAGCGGCAGGTGGCGTCTGGCAGGGGCGATTTCTGCGGCGGCGAGGAGCGGAGTGCCGAGGTCGGCGCGCGCAGCGCGCATCGTCATCCAACTTGCCGCGTCTGTTCGAGCGCAGCGGCCGCAGGGCGCGTAGCGAGTTACGCGGCTCGACCTCGGCGCGAGCACCGGAGCGGAGTCGGCGCGCAGCGACGACCGCTGCAGCATGAGCCCCTGCCGGACGCCGCCTGCCGCGACGCGCGAATGCTCAAGAGTGAATGCGCCACAAGAACGTCAGCAACGGGCCAGCCGCCGCACTTGCCCATCGTGTCGGGGCCTGGCCGCTGGACTTGGCCACGCCGATCACTCCGCCGCGCCAACCCGCCGCGCCGCGAATCGGTCGAGGTCCTCCTCGCGCAGCCCCAGGTACAGCGGCGCGCCGCCGTCGCGGTGGATGTTGACCTTGGCGTTGTAGACGCGGTGGTGCAGGCGGTGCTTGTCCTCGATCTCGAATTCGCTGATGCCGAAGCTGCCGTCGGCGCCGCGGCGGCCCGTCAGGTAACACTGGATGCTGTGCACGGGTGACCCGGCCAGTTTCACGCCGTCAAGGCGCTTCAGCGGCCGGCGCGTGCGCGCCACGAAGCCGACGCTGTCGATCTCGCTGCGGCCGGTACTGCCACTGCTGCCACTGCTGCCGTTATCGCGCATCGGTGTGTTGAAGCGCCCGACCAGGATCTGCCCCGGCAGCGCCTGATCGACCATGCGCGCCAGCTCGATCGTCACCTGACCGACCAGGTAGCTGAAGGCCGTGGGATTGAGGCCCTCGGATTGGTAGAACTCGTAGTGCGATCCGACGTGGAAGCAGGCGCGCAGCCGCGGCACCGTCTGCGGTGAC
>JANPMR010000571.1:0-1531 GCA_031427055.1 Rubrivivax sp. | reverse complement strand
TGCGTCTACCTGCACATGTGGCGCGGCATGATCTACGGCAGCTACCAGAAGCCGCGCGAGCTGGTGTGGCTCTTCGGTTGCGCCATCTTCTTGTGCCTGATGGCCGAGGCCTTCATGGGCTACTTGCTGCCGTGGGGCCAGATGAGCTACTGGGGCGCCCAGGTCATCATCAACTTGTTTGCCGCCATTCCCTTCATCGGCGAAGACCTGTCGCTGCTGATCCGCGGCGACTACGTGGTGGGCGACGCCACGCTGAACCGTTTCTTCGCCTTCCACGTCATCGCCGTGCCGCTGGTGCTGCTGGGCCTGGTGGTGGCCCACTTGCTGGCCCTGCACGATGTCGGCTCCAACAATCCGGACGGCGTCGAGATCAAGAAGAACAAGGACCCGGCGACGGGCATCCCGCTCGACGGCATCGCCTTCCACCCCTACTACACGGTGCACGACATCCTCGGCGTCAGCGTGTTCCTGATGATCTTCACGGCGATCCTGTTCTTCGCGCCCGAGATGGGCGGCTACTTCCTCGAATACAACAACTTCATCCCCGCCGACCCGCTGAAGACGCCGGCGCACATCGCACCGGTGTGGTACTTCACGCCCTACTACTCGATGCTGCGCGCGGTGACCGATGACTTCGTCAACGTGCTCGTCGGCTTGATGGGCGTGGCCGGCGTGCTGGCCTTTTTGCTGGGCGGCTTCAAGGGCATCTGGAAGTGGGCGCCGCTGGTGGCCGCCGCGGTGGCCGGCGTGCTGCTCAAGACCTTCGATGCCAAGTTCTATGGCGTGGTGGTGATGGGTGCGGCGGTGATGATCCTGTTTCCGCTGCCCTGGCTGGACCGCAGCCCCGTCAAGTCGATTCGCTACCGCCCGAGCTGGAACATGTGGTTCTACGGCCTGTTCGTGATCAACTTCGTGGTGCTGGGCTACCTGGGCATCCAGCCGCCCACCACCGCGGGCACCTTGGTCTCGCAAATCGGCACTCTGTTCTACTTCGGCTTCTTCCTGCTGATGCCGTGGTGGAGCCGCATCGGCGAATTCAAGCCGGTGCCCGACCGTGTCGTCTTCCATCCGCACTGAGCCCCCGGCGGAGACCCCCACCATGAAGCAACTCATCCGTTCGACGCTCCTGGCGCTGCTGGCCTGCACCACGCTGCTCGGCGCCGCCCGGGCGGCCAGCGAGGGCCCGGCCTGGGACAAGTTCCCGACCCAGCGCGTCACCGACATGGCGGCCCTGCAAAACGGCGCCAAGCTGTTTGCCAACTACTGCCTCAACTGCCACCAGGCCTCGTACATGCGCTACAACCGCCTGCGCGACATCGGCCTGACCGAGCAGGAGATCAAAGACAACCTCGTCTTCACCGGCGTCAAGGTGGGCGAGACGATGAAGGTGGCGCTCGACGCCAAGGACGCCAAGGATTGGTTCGGTGGCGTGCCGCCTGATCTGACCCTGGTGGCACGCTCGCGCGCCGACGGCGCCAAGGGCAGCGGCGCAGACTACCTCTACACCTACCTGCGCAGCTACTACCGCGAC
>JANPMR010000570.1:0-16025 GCA_031427055.1 Rubrivivax sp. | reverse complement strand
GTAGAGCACGTGGCCTCTACCAACGAGACCATCCTCTACGGCCTGGGCGAGCTGCACCTGCGCGTGCTGCTCGACCGCCTGCGCGAGACCTACAAGTTCGAGGTCAACACGCGGCCGCCTCGCATCGCCTACCGCGAGAGCCTCACCGCGCACGCCGAGGGCCACCATCGGCACAAGAAGCAGACCGGCGGCGCGGGCCAGTTCGGCGAGGTCTTCCTGCGCGTCGAGCCGCTGCCGCGCGGCGGCGGCTTCGAGTTCGTCGACGCCGTCAAGGGCGGCACCATCCCCTACCAGTTCATCCCCGCGGTCGAGAAGGGCGTGCGCGAGGTGCTGGCCAGCGGCGGCATTGCCGGCTTTCCGGTGGTGGACGTGAAGGTCACCGTCTATGACGGCAAGAGCCACAGCGTGGACAGCAAGGAGATCGCCTTCGCCACCGCGGGCCGCAAGGCCTTCCTGGCAGCCATGCGCGAGGCGCGGCCGATCGTGCTCGAGCCCATCGTGCACATCGAGATCAGCGCGCCAGACCACTCGCTGGGCGACATCACCGGCGACCTGGCAAGCCGCCGCGGCCTCGTCACGGGCACCACCAATGGCGCGCCGGGCGTGATGATCGTGCGCGGCCAGGCGCCGATGTCGGAGCTGTCGGGCTACCAGTTGCGGCTCAATGCGCTGACCAGCGGCCAGGGGCGCTACGCCATCGAGATGTCGCACTACGAGGCAGTGCCACCCAGCGTGCAGGCGCAACTGGTTGCACAGTTCAAGGCGCACGACGACGAGTGAGGCGCGCTAGACCGGTGGCGGCACGAACTGCTGCGCGTGCGATCCAATGAAGTGCGCCGGCCGCAGGCCGCCGCCGCCGAGATGCCATCCCAGCAACGGCAGGCCTGCGCCAGCGGGTGGCTGCGCGCTGGCCAGCGGTGCGGTGGCGTCGACGACCCCACGCTTGGCCCTCACGCGTCAGGCCTGCGCGCTGCATTCGCTGCATGTCCTGGGGCCGGCGTCGCTGTGATCCGCCAAGCGGCGTCTTGGCCTTCTGGCGAAATGCCCTGTGCCTTGGCGGCTGACGCCGTCGACGGCCACCACGCACAATCCGCCCCGTCGAAAGGGGAGTAGCAGGCAGCACCCCGCTGCCGCGGGCCCCGTCAATACGGCCGCTGGCTCCCGCCAGCCGCCCGGGACCGCAGAGGCTCAGGCTTCAGCAAGACCTTTCGGCGCGAACCTCAACCCCTTGCATGGGAGTGTCCATGGACACCATCGCGCCGACTTGGCTGTGGATCTTCTTCGTCACCTGCGTTCTGGTGGCACTTTTCGTCGACTTCGTCGTGCTGCGCAAGCAGGGCGCGCACAGCGTCTCTGTAAAGGAGGCGCTGAACTGGTCGCTGATCTGGGTCGCCCTGAGCCTGGCCTTCAACGGCCTGTTCTGGTGGGCCGTCTACCAGGACCACGGCGTCGCCACCGCCAACACCCGCGGCATGGAGTTTCTGACCGGCTATCTCATCGAGAAGAGCCTGGCGGTCGACAACATCTTCGTCTTCCTGATGATCCTCACCTACTTCGCGGTGCCGCCGGAATTCCAGAAGCGGGTGTTGATGATCGGCATCGTGGGCGCCATCGTGCTGCGCACGGTGATGATCTTGCCGGGCAGCTGGCTGATCGCCGAGTTCCACTGGGTGCTGTACATCTTCGGCGCCTTCCTGCTGCTCACCGGCATCAAGATGTGGTGGGCCGCAGGCAAGGAACCCGACCTCGAGAGCAACCCCGCGCTCAAGCTGCTGCGCCGCGTGCTGCCGGTAAGCCGCAACTACGACGGCGAGAAGTTCTTCACCATCGAAAATGGCACGCGCATCGGCACGCCGCTGCTGATGGTGATCGCGCTCGTCGGCCTGACCGACGTGATCTTCGCGGTCGACTCTATTCCAGCCATCTTCGCCATCACGTCCGACCCGTTCATCGTGCTCACCAGCAACATCTTCGCCATCCTGGGCCTGCGCGCGATGTACTTCCTGCTCGCCGCGGTCGCGGCCAAGTTCCATCTGCTGAGCTATGGGCTGGCCGTGATCCTGATCTTCATCGGCACCAAGATGCTGCTCATCGACATCATCAAGATTCCGGTCTTTCTGTCACTGGGCGCGGTGGTAGCGATCCTCGCCGTGACGGTGGTGCGGAGCGTGAAAACGGCGCCCAAACAGGCCGCGCGCACCGGGCCCGGGTGACACCGTCAGCGGGCCAGTCGAACTCGGTCAGGTGAACGGAGCTTTATCATCGAGTTCGATGCTTTCCAGCCCCAAAGACCTCGCCGAGGTGCGCCTGGACAACGCGCTGGCGCTGTTCGAGGAGTTCGTCCGCGCCACCGCGCGCCATGCCGATGCCGCCACCCTGCGTGGCCTGGAACGGCGCTTTGCCGAGCGCGTGCAAATCCAGCCCAGCTACTGGAGCCAGATCAAAGGCCGCTCGCGCCAGATTGGTGAACGGCTGGCGCGCCAGTTCGAGCACCTGTGCCACAAGCCGCGCGGCTGGATGGACATGCCGCACAACGGCAGCGAGCCTGCGGCTGCGGCTCCGGCGCCGGAGCCCACCGCTCGCGACGAATCGGCCCCGCGCGACGACGACGAGCGCTTCATCGTCGGCCTCGTGCTCACCTACTTCCGCCGCCACCCGCAGCGAGCGCGCACGCGTTTGCTTGATCTGCTGGGCGAAGTGTTGACGCCGCAAGCCGCCGCGCCGGCCGCACCGGCAGCACCGACAGCAATACCCGCGCCGGTTCAGCGCCGCGCCGCGCCGCTGTCGCCCGCCGCCGAGGATGCCCACGCGCTGTGGCAACGCACCCAGAGCAGCGTGGCGCCGCTCAAACGCAAGAAGTAGCCCCCCTAGATCGCAAGGCCCGGCAATGCACTGCCGCGCTTGCATGTTGATAACTTAATGTTTATCATTTGCGCAAGCCTGCGGGGCTGATGAGCAAGCTCAACCCCGCATCCCATCAACCCACACCCGAAAGCGCCATGTCCGTCCTGTCGTCCCCCGTTGCGTTCTCGGCCTTCTGCCTGCAGGCAGTGGCGCAGGCCTTGGGGAATGCCCGTTCGGCAGGTGTGTTCAACGATGGCGCTCCGCCCGGGGTGCCGGTGAGCTGAAGCCGCACGCGCCAAGCGCGCGGCGACACCAGCCGCCACGGCCCGGGATGCACCAGCACCCGGGCCGTTTGCTTTTTTCGCCCCTGTCGCCGTCCACCCCATGAAGGAGAAACCGATGAAGCTGATCCTCAAGACCACCAAGCCGCGCAACCCGTTCGTCGCTGCCAGTCGCAGTCGCGTCGCCGGTGCCCACCGCACCGGCGCGCCGCGCCAGCAGGCCCGCCGCGAACTCATGCGCGAGATCGACCGCCTCAGACCCAGCCCCTGAAAACCTGGTGGCAGCCGTACCGACACAGCTCGGCCGGCGCCCCTTTGGAGACCCATCATGTTGTTGCGAGAACTGCCTTTCGAAGCCGGCCCCGTCCAGGAGCCCGGCCCCCGCCACGCGTTGGCGTTGATGCTGCGCGCGGCCAGCCGTGCGCTCGATGGCCTGGCGGCGCGCCTGGCCCTGGTTGCCGCGGCGCCCGCCGCGGAGCCGTTCGTCGAGTTTCATGCCGAAGCCGGCGCGCCCGAAGGGGCGCTGTTCGTCAACGGCCAGTTCGTCGGGCGCCTGCCCGGCGTGAATCGGCTGTAATGGCCGACTCGGCTGCGCCCCCGCGACGACATTTGCGTCGCGGGGGTGACAGCCCCTTTTCCCTCGCTCACCAACATCGTGGGCACGCCGGCCCAAGGGGACATTGATGACCGCAATCACCGCGCAGCGCTTGCTGATCGACCGTGCCGACCTGCACCTCACGCGCTTCGTGCCCGATCCCGATGCGGCGGCGCAGCGGCCCTTGGCCGATGGCGAAGTGCGCTTGGCCATCGATCGCTTTGCGCTCACAGCCAACAACATCACTTACGCCGCATTCGGCGAGGCCATGAAGTACTGGCAGTTCTTTCCCTCACCTGATGCGGCCTGGGGCTGTCTGCCGGTGTGGGGTTTTGCCGTCGTTTCGGCGTCACGCGTCACGGGCATCGATACAGGACGCCGAATCTACGGCTACCTGCCCGCCGGAACGCATCTGGTGGTGACGGCTGCGGCGGTGTCCCGCTCTGGCTTCGTTGACGCTGCAGCACATCGGCAGGACTTGGCCGCCGTCTACAACCGCTACGTCTTTTGCGACGCCGATGCCGCCTGGCAGGCGCGGCTCGAGGGTCTGCAGGCGGTGCTGCGGCCGCTGTTCACCACCTCGTTCCTGCTTGAGGACTTCCTGGCCGAGAACAATTTCTTCGGCGCGCGACAGGTGCTGTTGTCCAGCGCCTCAAGCAAGACAGCGTTCGGCACTGCACTCTGCCTGACGCAGCGCGCCGCCACCGGTGTGCGGCCCGAGGTCGTCGGCCTGACCTCCGTTGGCAACCTGCCCTTCACGCAGCGCCTGGGCCTGTACGACCGCGTGCTGCCCTACGACGATGTGACGACGCTCGACGCCAGCGTGCCGACGCTGTATGTCGACTTTGCCGGCAACGCAGCCCTGCGCAGCACGGTCCACCACCACTTCGACGGCACGCTGGTCTACAGCAGTTCTATCGGCGGCACGCATTGGTCGGCGCTGGGCTCGGGTGCCCGGCTGCCCGGGCCGCGGCCGACGCTCTTTTTCGCTCCGGCGCAGATCAAGCGCCGCGCTGGGCCGCCGCCCGACGGCTGGGGACGGGACGGCCTCGAGGCCCGCCTGTCGAGCGCCTGGCAGGCGTTCATCGCCCGCGTCGAGGACGCGCAGCCGCCGTGGGTTCGTATCGTCGATGCCAACGGCAGCGCCGCGACCATCAGCGCCTACCTGGCGCTGCTCGAGGGCCGCGCCGATGCTGGCGACGGATTGATGCTCAGCCTGGCCGGTTGAAGTGCGGGCACGGCACGGCCGATAATCGGTGCACGATCCCTGCAATCTCACCCACCATGGCTGTCCAGGAACTCTTCTTCACCAATCCTCCGCGCAGCGTGGCGGGATGGGCTTCGCTGTTCGAGCACTCGCAATTGCCTGTGCTGGCCGATACGGCCGAAGCCCTGGAAGAGTTGCGTGTACGCGAAGACGCGGTCGACGCGCGCATGCTGGCCGACGCCATCGTCAACGACCCGCTGATGACGCTCAAGGTGCTGGCCCACGTAGCCAAGCTGCGGCGCGGCCGCGAAGGCAACGACACCGAGACCGTGACCGAGGCGTTGGTGATGATGGGCATCCCGCCCTTCTTCCACACTTTCGGGCCGCAAGCGGTCGCCGAAGTCCGGTTGGCCGAAGTGCCGCAAGCGTTGGCGGGCTTTCAGCGCGTGTTGCGGCGCTCGCATCGAGCCGCCCGCTTTGCCATTGGCTTTGCGGTGCACCGCATGGACCACGACGCCTCGGTGATCCACGAAGCAGCCTTGCTGCACGACTTTGCCGAGTTGCTGCTGTGGCTGCACGCACCGGCCCTGGCGCTTGAGATCGAGCAGCGGCAAAGGGCCGACCCTACACTGCGGTCGGCCGTGGTGCAGAAGCAGTTGCTCAACGTCGAGCTGGCAGAGTTGCAGCACGCACTGATGACCGCCTGGCACCTGCCCGGCCTGCTCGTGCGCATCGCCGACGACCACGCGCAGACCATGACGCCGCAGGTGCGCAACGTGATGCTGGCCATTCGCGTGGCGCGCCACAGCGCGGACGGATGGACCAACGCCGCACTGCCCGATGACATGCGCGAGATTGGCCAGTTGCTGCAGCTATCGCCCGAACCCACGGCGAGGCTGCTGCAGGAAATCGACACCGACTAGCCTCGACCACAGGCCTGCGGCGTCAGCGGCAGCTCACAGTGCCAGCGGCGCCGGCAGGCACAAACGCGAATCAGCCAGCGCATGCACCCGCATGCGAGTACCAGTGCCGGAGCCGGCGGTTTGGCGAGCCGTGTGGTCATGGGTGATCCACAGCGCACCTTCCAGACACACAACGCCCTGGCCGCCGGGGTGGTCAACCACCAGCGTCTCGCCCTTGCGCAGGTTGCGCACTTCCTGACTGATGGCGCGCACGGTGCGCGCCGGCGTCGGCGTCGGCCGCAGCGCCTGCTGGAGCCAGGCCAGTGGCTGGCGGACCGAGATTGATGCGAAAGCGGCGGTGGTCATGTCGGGCTCCGGTGGGCGTCAGCGTATGGCCGCACTGTAGGAAGCGCGGGCCCCAGGGGCAGCGCCCTGCAGCACATGGCGCGTGTGAACTATTCACGCCCGCTAAGTCGCAATCCGCGCGCCGCGCCGCGCCGACCGTCGCCGGCGCCAGAGGCTCACAAGCCCATGGACATGCAAGCACTTCAGATCTTCATGAGCACCACCGTCACCGAACTGGCGGTAAAGATCGCCGCCGCCATTGCCTTCTGGATCGTCGGCCGCTGGATGATCGGCAAGGTCATCGGCCTGATGCAGGCGGCGATGAACCGCAACCACGTCGACCCGACGCTGACCAAGTACCTGGGCTCAATCGTCGCCATCGCGCTGAACATTGCTTTGGTGCTGGGCATCCTGGGGTACTTCGGCATCCAGACGACGTCGTTCGCGGCCATGCTGGCTGGCACCGGCGTGGCGATCGGCGCAGCGTGGAGCGGCATGCTCGGCAACTTTGCCGCTGGCGCCTTCATGCTGGTGCTGCGCCCGTTCAAGGTGGGCGATTTCGTTCAAGTGGGCGGCATCACTGGCACCGTGCACGAGCTGGGCCTGTTCGGCACCACGCTGATCACGCCGGACAACGTCTTCACGCTGGTAGGCAACAGCAAGGTCTTCGGCGACACCGTGTCCAACTACTCGGCGCGGTCGGCGCGGCGCGTTGAGCGCACGGCGCAGCTGGCCGGCAGCGTCGATCCGATCGATGCCATCGCGCGCCTGAAGGCGGCCGTGGCCGCCATCCCCAACGTCGTGGCGACCCCGGCGCCCGAGGTGTCGCTGCTCGACATGAATCTGGTCGGCCCGGTGATCGCCGTGCGCCCGTACTGCCATACCGATCACTACTGGCAGGTCTACTTCGACACCAACGAAGCCATCGTGCGCACTGCCAAAGAGGCCGGCTGGGCGGCGCCGACGCCGACACAGATCATGAAGACCGTCGCACTCTGACCACCGGTGAGCCGCGCTGCCGCTAAAGCGGCAGCGCGGTCGCGCCCTTCAGGCGGCGCAGCAGGAAGCTCGTCTTGCAGTCCTGCACTGCCGGGTGCTTTAGCAGGCTGTCCATGATGAAGTGCGAGTAATGCGCCATGTCGCGCACCAGCACGCGCAACAGGTAGTCCATCTCGCCGGTGAGCGCGGCGCACTCCACCACCTCGGGCCAGGCCTGCACGGCAGCGGCGAAAGCGTCGATGGGGCTGCGCAGGTCGCCGTCGCGCTGCTTGGCCAGGCGCACGCTGACGTACGCCGTGAGGCCCAGGCCCACGCGCTCGGGTGACACCAGCGCGGTATAGCCGGCGATCACACCCGAATCCTCGAGCCGCTTGACACGGCGCAGCGTGGCGCTGGCCGAGAGGCCGACGCCCTCGGCGAGTTCATCGTAGGTCGTGCGGCCGCGCGCTTGCAGGGCTTGAAGGATGCGCAGATCGATGGCGTCCAGCCCAATGTCGGTTTTCATGCCTGGATTTTTGCAGGATTCATGCGCCATTGCCAAACACGACGCCAGGACTTGCATGCACCCTGCGTGTGCGCGACCCTACAGTGCGAGGTTTCGTCCATCACCACCCGCGCGAGGCACCCCGATGCAATTCACTCCCTGGGACAACCCGATGGGCACCGACGGTTTCGAGTTCATCGAGTACGCCGCGCCGGACCCGGTGGCGATGGGCGCGTTGTTCGAACGCATGGGCTTCTTGGCGATCGCACGCCATCGCCACAAGAACGTCACGCTGTACCGCCAGGGCGAGATCAACTTCATCGTCAATGCCGAGCCCGATTCCTTCGCGCAGCGCTTCGCTCGTCTGCACGGGCCCAGCATCTGCGCCATCGCGTTTCGCGTGGACAACGCGCGCACCGCTTACGAGCGCGCGCTGTCGCTGGGCGCCTGGGCCTATGCCGGCACGGCCGGCCCGGGCGAGCTCAACATCCCGGCCATCAAGGGCATTGGCGACAGCCTGATCTACTTTGTCGACAAGTGGCGCGGCAAGGGCGGCGCACAGCCCGGCGACATCGGCAACATCGGCTTCTTCGATGTCGACTTCGAGCCGCTGTCCAGGGGCTCGGGCGCCAGCCTCAACCCGACTGGCCATGGCCTGACCTACATCGACCACCTCACGCACAACGTGCACCGCGGCCGCATGGGCGAATGGGCCGGCTTCTACGAGCGGCTGTTCAATTTCCGCGAGGTGCGCTACTTCGACATCGAAGGGCAGGTCACGGGCGTCAAGAGCAAGGCGATGACCAGTCCCTGCGGCAAGATCCGCATCCCCATCAACGAAGAGGGCAACGAAAAGGCCGGCCAGATCCAGGAGTACCTGGACCTGTACCACGGTGAGGGCATCCAGCACATCGCGCTGGGCTCCGGCGAGCTGTTCGCCACCGTCGACTCGTTGCTCGCCAAAGGCATGAAGCTGCTCGACACCATCGACACCTACTATGAGCTGGTGGACCAGCGCATCCCCGGCCACGGCGAGAACGTGGCCGAGTTGAAGAAGCGCAAGATCCTCATCGACGGCAAGGCGGGCGAGTTGCTGCTGCAGATATTCAGCGAGAACCAGCTCGGGCCTATCTTCTTCGAGTTCATCCAGCGCAAGGGCGATCAGGGCTTCGGCGAGGGCAACTTCAAGGCGCTGTTCGAGAGCATCGAGCTCGACCAGATGCGCCGCGGCGTGTTGAACAAGGCGTGAGCGACGTGATTGACGGAAACGCGCTCGATGCCGGTGGCGCACCCGTGAATACGCCAAGGGACGTGAACCGTGGCGTGGCCCCGGTCACGTACGGCCAGGGCGACCGCCCGCCGCGCGGCGACTACGGTCGCGCGCGCACGGACTACACCTGCGAGCAGAACCACGCGCAGTACAGTGGTGCCGATCACGAGACCTACCGTCGCCTGTACGCCCGGCAACTGCAGCAACTGCCGGGCCTGGCCTGTGACGAGTTCATTGCCGCCGTGCGCCACCTGGGCGCGCCCGAGCAGATCCCGCACCTGGACGCGATTTCCGAGCGCTTGATCAAGGCCACCGGCTGGCAGATCGTCGGCGTACCCGGGTTGATCCCCGAAGAGGCTTTCTTTGCGCTTCTGGCCGAGCGCAGGTTTCCGGTCACCGACTGGATCCGCGAACCTGAAGAGTTTGACTACGTCGTCGAGCCCGACATCTTTCACGACCTCTTCGGCCACGTGCCCTTGCTCTTCGACCGCACCTTTGCCGACTACATGCAGGCCTACGGCGCCGGCGGCCTGAAGGCCAGCCGGCTCGACGCCTGCGAACTGCTGGCGCGCCTGTACTGGTACACGGTGGAGTTCGGCCTCATCGCGACGCCCAAGGGCCTGCGGGCCTACGGCGCCGGCATCCTGAGCTCGGCCGGCGAGTTGCGGCACAGCATCACCTCAGCCGCGCCCAGCCGCGTCGCGTTCGAGCTGCAACGCCTGATGCGCAGCCGCTATCGCATCGACACCTACCAGGCCACCTACTTCGTCATCGACTCGTTTCAACAGCTCTTCGATGCCACGGCGCCCGACTTCACACCCGTCTACCGCCAGGTGCGGGACTCGATCGCCAGCGGCGGCGAGATCGACGCCGGCCTGGTGCTGCCGGGCGAGCGTCAGTTCCGCGTCGAGCCGGCCTGAACCGGCGCCTGCGGCACCAGCCAGCGTTGCAGTTCTTGCCACGGCTCCGGCCGGTCGGCCATCTGCACATGCGCCACGCCGGCCAGGTGACGGTTGTCGGCGCCGTCGAGCGTGGCCATGCGGGGCGGAAACACGATGTTGTCGCAGTGGCTGTAGAAGCAGGTGAAGCGCGCCGCGTGCCCGGCCGGCTCGCGCGCCGCCAGCGACAGCAACCAGCGCGAGCCCTGCTGCATTTGGCGGCCATTGCGGCTCATCGCAAAGCGCGCCAGCCAGGTACCGTGGTGCGGCGTGCCGATCGTCAACGCGCGGTGCACCCGGCCACCATCGCCGCGCTCGGCCCACCAGCGGCGCAGCGCCAGGCCGCCCATGCTGTGGCCGACGATCACCGGCGCCAGGCCGGTGGCGCGTTCGAGCGAGCGCACCGCCTGTTCGATGGGCTCGATGTAGTCGTCGATCGAACCGAACACGGGCTCGAGGTTGATCGCCAGGGTCGGGACCCCGGCCTCCCGCAGGCGCTGCAGCCAGGGATTCCACAGGCCGCGGTTGCAGACAAATCCGTGCACCAGCAAGACCCCGCGGCGGCCCTGCGCGGCGCCGGACAGTGCCGCGTCAAACCGCTGGCTGCGAAAGGGTTGCCGCCAACAGAACACCGCGGGCGCGGCCAGGGTCTCGCCCCACCACGCACGCAGCACCTGCGCCAGGGTCGCCCGCGGCGTCGGATCATCGCCGTGCGCCAGCCGCAACAGCGAGAACTCGATCGCCAGCACCAGGGCGTGGCCGCCCGTCACCAGCAGCACGCCGGCAACAGCCCAGCCCGGATGCCCCCGCTGCCACGCCCACGCCGCCCACGCCGCAGCCAGCGCCAGCGCGCCCAGCGTCAGGACCTGCTGCAGCCGCGCCAGCACCGGCGTCAGGCCAGGCGCACTTCGCGGCCGCTGAGTCCGCGCGCCAGTTGGGTGGCCAGCTTGTTGACCAGGCCGTAGATTGACAACTGCGGGTTGGCGCCGATGCTGGTCGGAAACAGCGACCCATCGTGCACCGACAGGTTGCTCAATTGCCAATGCCGGCCATCGGGTTGCACTACGCCTAGTTCGGGCTTGCCGGCCATGCCGCAGCCGCCCATCTGGTGCGCGCTGAAAACGCGCGTGACGTAGGGCTTGAGCGGCAAGGCATTGATCGCGCTTCGCGCCTCGGCCCACGACGTGTAGGGCTTGGCCAGCTCATGGCCGGGCGTGACGCTGCGCGCGCCAGCGGCGAACTGGATCTCGGCCATGCTGAGCAGCGCGCGTCGCGCACCATTCAGCGCGAAGTCGGTGAGCTTGTAGTCGAGCACGGGCGTACCGTCACTTCCCAAGCTCACCGACCCCCCAGGCGACTCAGCATGGAAGCCGTCACGCAGCAACGCCAGCAGCCCCTGGGTATGCGGAAACTCGCGCATCGCCGCGACCTGCTCTGCGCCAAAGCCCGTCAACGCGATCGACGAGATCAGCGGATACAGCGGCGGCGCTTCGAGCTTGTAGCCCATCGCGCCGTCGATTGGCGCGACGTCCAGGAAGTGATCGGTGTAGATGGTCTGCGGCGCGCCGTTCCAGGCCTCGATGGGCTGGTCGAAGAGCGCCGTGGTGTAGACGACGGGATGCAGAAAGGTGCGCCGGCCCAACAAGCCGTGCGGGTCAGGCGCCTTCGAGCGCAGCAGCACCCCCGGCGAGTTGATCGCGCCGCCGGCAATCACATAGTGCCGCGCGCGCACCGTCGTGCCGGCGCCGGCTTTGACGGCACTGTTGATCTCCACCGGTCGGCAAATGATGCCGGTAACCTTGTCGCCCTTGAACTCGACTCGCTCTGCGCGCGTCTGCACCAGCAGCGTCGCGCCGCGGTCGAGCGCCGCAGGGATGGTCGTTATCAGCATCGACTGCTTGGCATTGGTCGGGCAGCCCAGGCCACACGAGCCGAGGTTCCAGCAAGCCTTGACGTTTCTCTGGATGGTGCCCGAGCTGATACCCAGCTTGCCTGCACCATGGCGCAACAGTTCGTTGTTGGCGTTGGCCGGGATCAGCCACGGCCCGATCGAAAGACGCTGCTCGGCCTGCTGGAACCAGGGCGACATCGCTTCGTCGGTGAGCTCGGGCAGCGCGAAGTGCTCGCGCCAGTACTTGAGCGTGTCCGAAGGCGTGCGGAAAGAGCTCGTCCAGTTGACGGTGGTCGAGCCGCCCACGCAGCGGCCCTGCAAGATGGCGATCGCCTTGTCGGCGGTCTTGCGGCTGGCGCTTTCCTGGTAGAGCTGCGGGTAGGCGTCGGATTCGAGCTGGCGAAAATCACTGCTGCTGCGTAGCGGCCCTTCCTCGATCATCACGACCTGCAGGCCAGCGCTGGTCAGCAACTCAGCGGTGATGCCGGCGCCGGCACCGGTGCCGATGATGGCGACGTCGCAATCCAGCGTGGCGGTCGGTGCGGCGAAGTTGCCGCCGTAAACCTTCCAGCCTCGTGCCAGACCTTCACGGATGGGATCGGGGATTGAACTCATGGGTTTGTCGATGAAAGCGTCAGACGACCCGCTGCCCAGGGTAGCCGATGGCGGCCCAGGTGGCGGAGTCGGAGAGGTACGAACTGTTGGTGAGGTCGTGCAGCGCGTGGAAGGCTTGCTGGCGCACGGCGAGTGTGGACTCGCGCATGCCTTGCAGCGCCACGGTCAGCTCGGATGGCGTGGCAACGCTCCAGTCGCTGCGCAGTCCGGTCAGCGCCAAGCGGCCGGCCGTGCTGCCCAGCACGGTGAAAAGCTCGTCCACCTCGGCCTGAAGTGCTGGCGGCAAGCCGGCAAGCGCGAGCTCGATCCGGCCAAGGTGTGCCTGCACGGCGCCGGCTCGCGACTCGGGCTCGGCGGGCAGCCACCCGGCCAGCACCGCCGATGCCAAGGCGGCAAACACGGCGCGTCCACGCTCGGTGAGCTTGCCGTCACGGCGTGCTGGCTGAATGAGCGCTAGCGAGCCCGCGGCAATGGCCAAAACCGCCCCGCCAACAACGCCAAGCTTGATCAAGGTACGTCTCTTCATGGACAGCAGTGTTGCATCATTGCGGCGCTACTTCATAGGGCGAGCCGCCTAAGCGGCTCGATTAAAACCCCAATGCCCACCGGCACCAACGCCCATCCGCAAGTTCACCCACGCTTCGAATGAATGCGCACGGCAAAGAGATTCTGAGTTGCTTGCGCGAGGTCGACATCGAACGGCGTGCACGTGCAGGGGATGCCGGGCTTGCGATCCGGGTGTCAAGCATCAAGCGCTACCAGCATGCGCGCTTCGAGCGTACGTATGGCGACCTGCTGTCCAGCGCGCACTACGGCCGGGCGGCAAAGTTCTTTCTGGAAGACCTCTACGGGCCGGGTGACTTCAGCCAGCGCGACGAGCAATTCGCACGCATCGTGCCGGCGCTCGTGCGGCTGTTCCCCCACGATTTGGTGGGCACCGTCGCAGCAGTGGCCGAACTGCACGCGCTGTCGGAGCAGCTCGACTCGTCCATGGGTCGAGCCATCGCCACGAACGGCGGGCACTTTGGGGGAATGCCTGAGGCGCCTTTGGCCGCCGCCGAGTACGCCAGCGCGTGGCGGCTCGTAGGACGCGCGCCAGATCGAGAGCGTCAGATCCAACTGATGCTTGATGTCGGGAGGGCACTTGATCGCTATACGCGCAAGCCTTTGCTGCGCCAGAGCTTGAAGCTGATGAGTGGTCCGGCACAAGCTGCGGGTCTCGGAACCCTGCACGCCTTTCTTGTCACTGGATTCGAGACGTTTCGTGAGATGAAAGGCGCCGAGGGGTTTCTCTCGACCATCGGAGAGCGCGAACGGTCGCTGGCACGGCATCTGTTTGACGGCGGCACGGCTGCCAATGTCGGGGCATCACGCGGTCTGTCGTCCTAGGACAAGCCCCGTAGCCGCGTTGCCGCTTGGCAGGCGACCATGCGACAGCGACACAGACAGGGAGTTCATCAATTGATCAATCATCAGTTTCCGTGGCTACGGCAGTACCCGGCAGGGGTTCCGGCACAGGCCGATGTGGGCAAATACACCAGTTTGGTGGAGTTGCTTGATTCGGCCTTTGGCCGCTTTGCCCAACGGGACGCTCTGGTGTGTTTCGACCAGCCGTTTACGTACCGGCAGATTGACGAGTTTTCACAGGCGCTGACGTCATGGCTTCAGTCGCTACAGCTGGTGCACGGCAGTCGCGTCGCCGTGATGATGCCGAACGTGCCCCAATACCTGGTGACGATTGCCGCGGTGCTGCGAGCGGGACTGGTGGTGGTCAACGTCAATCCGCTATACACGGCGCGCGAACTGTCTTACCAGCTTCGAGACTCGGGCGCCGTTGTTTTGGTGGTGTTGGAGAATTTCGCGCACGTCTTCGAGAGCGTAGTAGCCGACGTTCCGGTGCGGCACGTATTGCTGGCGTCGGTGGGCGATCTTGCCGGCTTCTGGCGCGGGCGGCTCATCAACTTCGCGGTGCGGCACCTGCGTCGGCAGGTGCCGGAGTTTGCGCTTCCGATGGACGACGGACGCACCGTGACGCGCTTTGCCGATGCGCTCGCACTCGGCGACCGGTTGCCGAAACGGCGTGTCGACGTGGGGCCGGACGATGTGGCATTTCTGCAGTACACAGGTGGCACCACTGGTGTCTCCAAAGGTGCGACGCTGCTGCACCGCAATGTGGTCGCCAACATCATGCAAGGCGAGGCTTGGTTCAAGCCTACGCTTGAGAAGGTGGGCAATCAACAACTCACGATTGTCTGCGCGCTGCCGCTGTATCACATCTTCGCGCTCACCATTTGCGCGCTGATGGGCGCGCACTTTGGGGCGAAGAACATCCTGATCGTGAATCCTCGCGATATCTCGGGATTCGTGAAGACACTGAGTCGGCATCGGGTAAACATGTTTCCCGCGGTTAATACGCTGTTCAATGCGTTGGCCGATGACGCTGACTTTGCGCGGCTTGACTTCTCTGGACTTGTGGTCAGCAATGGTGGTGGCATGGCGGTTCAACGGGCGACGGCGGAGAAGTGGCTTCGCGTCACCGGATGCCCGGTGGTCGAGGGCTACGGTCTTTCCGAAACCTCACCGATCGCGACCAGCAACCGGGTTGACCTCAAGGAGTTCACTGGAACTATTGGTGTTCCGATTCCGTCTACCGAAATTGCAATTCGTGACGACGCCGGCAACGACGTTCGAACAGGTGAGTCGGGTGAGATTTGCATCCGCGGCCCGCAGGTCATGGCGGGCTATTGGCAACGCCCCGACGACACGGCCGCTGCGATGACAGCCGACGGCTTCTTTAAGTCAGGCGATATCGGCGTGATGGACGAATTGGGCGGCATACGCATCGTGGATCGCAAGAAAGACATGATTCTGGTGTCGGGATTCAACGTCTACCCGAACGAGATCGAGCAGGTCGTCTCGATGCATCCCGGCGTTACCGAGTGTGCCGCCATAGGCATCCCTGACTCGAAGTCGGGAGAGGCGGTAAAGCTATATGTTGTCCGTGCAGACCCGACGCTATCCGAAGGTGATTTGGCAGAGTTTTGCCGTGAAAATTTCACGGCTTACAAGCGGCCTCGGCATATCGAGTTTCGTGATGAGCTCCCGAAGAGTAACGTGGGCAAGATACTGAGGCGCGAATTGCGTTCAATGTCCTGATTGCGCGCTTACTAGACACCAGTATGTTGACTTCCGTCCGCACAAAGGCAAAGGGGCTCGATCCACATGGATCGAGCCCCTTCTTCTTAAATAGCCTGACAATGTCCTACTTTCACACGGGAACCCGCACTATCATCGGCGCAAAGGCGTTTCACTATCCTGTTCGGGATGGGAAGGAGTGGGACCACCTTGCTATGGTCATCAGGCTTGACTTGTCGCCGCGTCGCACGAAGGCGCCGCAGCCAATTCATAGAGTCTAATCAGTAGATTGCGTTTAAATGGCATAACCCGTTTGACTCATCGTCAAAGTTATAGGGTCAAGCCTCACGAGCAATTAGTACCGGTCAGCTTAACTGGTTACCCAGCTTCCACACCCGGCCTATCAACGTCCTGGTCTCGAACGACTCTTCAGGGGGCTCAAGGCCCCGGCAAGACTCATCTTGAGACGAGTTTCCCGCTTAGATGCTTTCAGCGGTTATCTCTTCCGCACTTAGCTAC
>JANPMR010000569.1:0-2925 GCA_031427055.1 Rubrivivax sp. | reverse complement strand
TTGCACCGTCAGCGCCTGCTGACGCTCGGCCGCCGTCAGTGCCTGGTCGCAGTCGATCTGCAGCGCCAGCACGGCTTCATCGGCCTCGGAGGCGTCGTCGCGCCGCAGCCGGCGTGCCCCCACGCGCTCGCGCAGCGTGTCGTGCGCGGCCAGGCAGTCGAGCAGCGTGAACGGCACGCCCAGCTCCAGCGCCAGGCGGGCGAAGCGGGCCCGCTCGGCGCGGCGCAGGAAGGCGGCGTCGACGATCACCGCGCAGCCGGCCTGCAACAGGCTGCGCGCGCGCACCAGCAGCGCCGCATAGGTGCGCTGCGTGGCGCGCGCGCCGTAGATGCCGCCGCTGACGCGGGCCGGCGAATCGTCCAGCGGCGCCAGGCCGAAGAGCCGCTTGCGTTCGACGTCAGAACGCAGCCGCAGCGCACCGGCCGTCTGCAGCAACTGCTGCGTGAGCTGCGTCTTGCCCGAGCCAGCCAGACCGTGCGTCACCAGCAGGCGCGGCGTGGGCGGCGACAGGGCCAGGCGGCGTGCCAGCGCCAGGTAGTGGTCGGCCGAGGGCTCGGGTGCCATCTGGGCGTGCAGATGGCCGACCATGGCGCGCACCAGGGCGCGGTAGACGGTGTAGCAGCGCAGCACGGCCACGCCGGCGTGGTCGCCGCTGGCGTCGAGCCCCGCGTTGACGAAGCGCCAGGCCAGGTCGCTGCGCCCGTGCGCGTGCAGGTCCATGGCCATGAAGGCGAGGTCGCTCTGCACGTCGATCCAGCGCAGCGCCGGGTCGAACTCGATGGCGTCGAAGGCGGTGGGCCCGTCGACCAGCACGACGGCGTTGCGCAGGTGCAGATCGCCGTGGCATTCGCGCACGAAGCCGCCGGCCTGGCGGGCCCGCCACACGGGGGTCAGCCGGGTCGACTCGGCCGCCGCCCAGCGCTGCAGGTCGGCCACCGGCTGGTGCTGATCGTGCAAGCGCTGCAGCACGTCGCGCAACTCGGCAGCCACCGCGCCGGCGCTGCCCCAGGCGCTGCCGGGCGGGGCCACGGCGGCGCGGACGTGCAGGGCGGCCATGCGCTGCGCGAGCGCGTCGATCTGCACCGGCTGCAGCAGGCCGTCGGCCAGCCGTTCGCTGAGCAGGGCGCGCGGCGCAAAGCGGCGCATGTGCAGCGCGTACTCGATGGCCGCGCCCTCGCCACCCAGCCGCGGTGCCTGCGGCGTGCCGGTAACCGCCACCACGCCGAGGTAGATCGACGGCGCGTGGCGCCGGTTCAGGCGCAACTCTTCATCGCAGAAGTGGCGCCGCTGCGCCAGCGTGCTGAAGTCCAGGAAGGGCAGGTGCACCGGCTTCTTGATCTTCCAGGCCTCGTCGCCGGCCAGCAACACCCAGGAGATGTGGGTCTCGATCAGCTCGGCGCCCAGCCGGCGCTGCAGCGCGCGCACCAGCTGCGCCGAGGCGCGGGCCGGGCTGGCCGCAGGGGGGTTCAGGACAGCAGGGTCAAGGGGTCGTGCCATGGGTAGCCCAGAGCGTGCGCCACGGGCTCGCAGGTGACGTGTCCGAGCACGACGTTGAGGCCGGCGCGCAGGTGCGCGTCGTCGGCGGCAGCGCGCTTCCAGCCCTTGCCGGCCAGCGCCAGCGCGTGGCCCAGCGTGGCGTTGTTGAGCGCGAAGGTGGAGGTGCGCGGCACCGCGCCGGGCATGTTGGCCACGCAGTAGTGCACCACGCCATCGACCACGTAGGTGGGCTCGGCGTGCGTGGTGGCGTGGGATGTCTCGCAGCAGCCGCCCTGGTCGATGGCCACGTCGACGATCACCGCGCCCGCTCTCATGGCGGCCACCATGGCGCGTGTCACCAGCTTGGGCGCGGCAGCGCCGGGGATCAGCACGCCGCCGATCAGCAGGTCGGCCTCGGTGATGATCTCCTCGATGGCGTGGGCGGTGGAGAACACGGTGGCGATGCGGTTGCCGAACACCAGGTCGAGCTGGCGCAGCCGGTCGACGTTGCGGTCGAACACCGTGACGCGCGCACCCAGCCCCACCGCCATCTGCAGCGCACTGGTGCCGACCACGCCCGCGCCCAGGATGACCACGTGCGCCGGCGGCACACCGGGCACGCCGCCCAGCAGCAGGCCCATGCCGCCCTTGGACTTCTCGAGGTGCGTCGCGCCGGCCTGGATGGCCATGCGGCCGGCCACCTCGCTCATGGGCGCCAGCAGCGGCAGGCCGCCGCCGGGGGCGGTGATGGTTTCGTAGGCCACGCAGACGGCGCCCGACTTGACGAGCGCCGCGGCCTGCGCCGGGTCGGGCGCCAGGTGCAGGTAGGTGTAGAGGATCTGGCCTTCGCGCAGCATCTCGCATTCGGCCGGCTGCGGCTCTTTGACCTTGACGATCATCTCGGCCGCGGCAAACACGGCGGCCGCGTCGGGCGCGATCTGCGCGCCGGCGCGCTGGTACTGCGCGTCGTCCAGGCCGATGGACTCGCCTGCACCGGCCTGCACCAGCAGCGCGTGGCCGTGCGCGACCAGCTCGCGCACGCTGGCCGGTGTCATGCCGACGCGGAACTCGTTGTTCTTGATCTCGCGGGGGACGCCGATGCGCATGCTGCTCTCCAGGCTTGGCGCGGCCGTGCGGTGCCGGCCGTTCGAAGCCGATCTTGCGGCTGCCGCGCAGGCGCGGACTTCATCTGGATCAACTCCGGCGCTGTTACCCGGCCACCGAACGCCCGAACGCCCGAACGCCCACCCCCGCCGCCGTGGCTCGGCCCCTTGCGCTTGACGTAGCGCAAGGGCCGCGCCGTGGCCATCGCTACGCTGCTGCTCCAACGACATCGTGCGGCCATCGGGCCCCGAGGTGACCCCCTGCAGTAACGAGAGGCCACGCCGGCGCAGCGCCGCAATGCAAGGGGACAGGCATGGCCGACTTCGAGATCGTCGCGCGCGAAGA
>JANPMR010000568.1:0-3420 GCA_031427055.1 Rubrivivax sp. | reverse complement strand
CCGCCGCGCCTGACACGAAAGCCCCGCATGCACCACCCGCTCGAAAGCAACGCGACCGAAGCCCTGCCGCCCACCCGCACCGAGGCGCTGTTCCGCCCCCTGCGACAGGCCCTGCAGCACCCCTGGGTGGCGGCCATCGTGCGGCAAAGCGCGGTCGAAGACAGCCTGCAAGCCTTGCACCCGCTGCTGTCCATGAGTGCGGTGCGGGCTCGGGTGGTCAAGCTGATCAGCGAGAGCCAAGACACCCGCACCCTGGTGCTGCGGCCCAACAGCTTGTGGCGCGGCGCGCAGGCAGGGCAGTTCGTGAGCGTGACGGTCGAGATCAACGGCCGCCGCCACGAACGCATGTACTCGCTGACCTCGCGCCCGGGCAGCCGCCTGCTGGCCATCACCGTCAAGCGCCAGGGCCTGGTGTCGGCCCACCTGCATGACGCCGCGCGCGTCGGCACGGTGCTGGCACTCAGCCAGGCGATGGGTGAGTTCACCCTGCCTGCCGAGCTGCCGGCCAAGCTGCTGCTGCTCAGCGCGGGCAGCGGCATCACGCCGGTGATGGCCATGCTGCGCGAGTTGCAGGCACGCCGCTTTGCCGGCGACGTGGTCTTCCTGCACATCGCCCGCAACCCGGCCGAGCTGATCTTTGCGGACGAACTGCGCACGGCGGCGCCCCGCTTCGCCGCGCTCAAGCTGGCGCTGCATTTCAGCCAGCCGCAAGGCCGCCTTGACCTGAACACGCTGCAGCAGCAGGTGCCCGATCTTGCCGAGCGCGCCACCTGGATGTGCGGCCCTGCGGCCTTGATGGACACGGTGCGGGCCCACTGGCGGCAGGCCGGCATCACGGCTCCGCTGCACAGCGAGCGCTTCGCTGCCGCGCCGCTGGCCGCGCAGCCGCTGAGCGAGCCGGTGCGCATCCGGCTGGTGCGCAGTCAGGGCAGTTTCGACTCGCTGGGCGCCGACAACCTGCTGGCGCAGGCCGAGGCCGCCGGCCTGGCCCCCAAGCACGGTTGCCGCATCGGCATCTGCCGTTCCTGCCAGTGCGTCAAGCGCAGCGGCACGGTGCAGAACCTGCAGACCGGCGAGCTGTGCAGCACGCCCAACGAAGTGATCCGCCTGTGCGTGAGCGCCGCGCGATCCGAACTTGCCCTTGACCTCTGAAAGCCCCCCATGACCCTTTCTACCCCCATGAGCCGCCCGCAAATCGACGCTTTTCAGGCTGAGGTGGACGCCATCCGCGCCGGCGTGATGAGCACCCTTGGCCAGGCCGATGTCGACCACATCCGCAAGATGATCACGATCTGCCGCGTCAGCGAAGTCAGCGGCCGCGCCTTGCTGCACTTTGGCATCGGCCCGCTGAGCTGGGTGGGCGGCGTGCTGGCACTGGCCCACGCCAAGATCCTGGACAACATGGAGATCGGCCACAACGTCATGCACGGCCAGTACGACTGGACCGGCGACCCGACGCTGAACTCGCAGACCTTCGAGTGGGACATCGCCTGCGACGGCGAAGCCTGGCGCCACTCGCACAACGTCACCCACCACACCCACACCAACATCCTGGGCAAGGATCGCGACCTCGGCTACTCGCTGCTGCGCATGACGCCCGAGCAGAAGTGGAAGCCGCGCCACTGGCTGCAGCCGCTGTCCAACTTGATGCTCGCGATGGGCTTCCAGTACGGCGTGGGCTCGCACGATCTGGAACTGGGCCGCTACAAGCACGGCGCCATTCCCACGCCCGTGTTCAAGGAGCGGCTGAACCGCTTCGTCAGCAAGGTCGGCAAGCAGTGGTTCAAGGACTACCTGCTGTTCCCCGCGCTGGCGCTGTGGAGCGCGCCGCGCGTGCTGGCCGGCAACTTTGCCGCCAACCTGATCCGCAATCTGTGGACCTACGTCGTGATCTTCTGCGGCCACTTCACCGAGCATGTGGCGATCTACCGGCCCGAGGATTGCCTGAATGAATCGCGTGGCGACTGGTACCTGCGTCAACTGGCTGGTTCGAGCAATCTCACGGGCGGGCGCTGGTTCCACGTCCTCACCGGCCACCTCAGCCACCAGATCGAGCACCACCTATTCCCGGACATGCCGGCCCACCGCTATCCCGAGGTGGCGCCGAAGATCGAAGCGCTGTGCTTGACGTACGGCCTGCGCTACAACACCGGCAGCCTGTTCAGGCAGTACCTGGCGGTGATGAAGCGCATCCTGGTCAACACCCTGCCACCCAAATCGGCGCTGGCCTAACCCGCCGCCGTGCGCAAGGTTTCGAGATCGGCCGGGGTGTCGATGTCGAGCAGCACGCCCAAGTCATCGACCTCCTGGCCATGGGCCGGATAACGCGCGATCAGGCGGCGCGCGCCTTCGTCACCGGTGAGCAGGATCAGCTCGGAGTACAGCTCAGCGCCAAAGCCCACCGGGTGACCGCGCCGGCCGCGGTGCTGCGCGTAGACCACGGCATGCTGCTCCAGCGCCGTGGCCACGGCCAGCAGGGTCTCGGGCTGCACCAGCGGCATGTCACCCGGCAGCACCAGCCAGCCCGGCGCGCCAGAGCGCTCGGACACGCCGGCGGCGATGCTGTGGCCCATGCCGCGCGCGGCCTCGCCAGCGCCGAGCACGACGATGTCGCGCGTGGCCAGCAGGGCACTCACCACGGGTTGCAGGGCCTCGGTGGTGATCACCACCACCGGCAGCTGAGTCTGCACGGCGTGGCGAATGGTGGCGCCCAGCACCGTGCCGCCGCCAAAGGGCTGCTCGAGCTTGTGTCGCGGGCCGGCAAAGCGGCTGCCGCTGCCGGCGGCCGGGATGACGATGGTGGGGCGGAATCGCATCATGGGCTTGTCGCGGCGCGCCCTCGTGGCGCGCCGATGCTGCCGAGAATGGCTGCCGCGCCCGCCCGCAGATAGTGGGAGCTTCACTTACGGCCTTCCACCTACAGCGTGCGCCGAGGCGAGGCGTTGCAAGGCGTGGCCTGAGCGCGGCTTTCTATACTCCAGCCATGGACATCGCCGACCTGCGCAAGAGCTACGAGCGCGATGCGCTCGACGAGACGGCCTCGGCCGCCAACCCCCTGTCGCAGTTCGAACGCTGGTTCGAGCAAGCCCTGGCCGCCAAGCTGCCCGAGCCCAACGCGATGACCCTGGCCACCGTGGCCGCCGACGGCCGGCCATCGACGCGCGTGGTGCTGATCAAGGGCTTCGATGCCCACGGCCTCGTCTGGTACACCAACTACGAAAGCCGCAAGGGGCAGGAACTGGCAGCCCGCCCGGTGGCGGCGCTGCAGTTTCACTGGGTCGAGCTCGAGCGCGTGGTGCGTATCGAAGGCCGGGTCGAGAAGACCTCGGCCGAAGAGTCCGATGCCTACTACCAGACGCGTCCGCTGGACTCGCGGCTGGGCGCCTGGGCGTCGCCACAGAGCCAGGTCATCGAATCACG
>JANPMR010000567.1:0-1799 GCA_031427055.1 Rubrivivax sp. | reverse complement strand
TGCGTGTTGGCGACGAACTCGCCCGTCTCGGCGTTCTTGACCCACTCGGTCAGACGCACGGCGATCTTGGCGGTGACCTCGACCGCGCCGTTGTCCAGCGCGCGCTGCAGCTCCAGCAGGTCGGCAAAGATCATGCCTTCGCCGCGGCCGTTGATGCGCTCGCGGGTGGCGTAGTACAGGCCCAGCACGACGTCTTGCGAGGGCACGATCGACGGTTCGCCGTTGGCCGGGAACAGCACGTTGTTGGACGCCAGCATCAGCGTGCGGGCCTCCATCTGCGCTTCGATCGACAGCGGAATGTGCACGGCCATCTGGTCGCCGTCGAAGTCGGCGTTGAAGGCCGAGCAGACCAGCGGGTGTAGCTGGATCGCCTTGCCTTCGATCAACACCGGCTCGAAAGCCTGGATGCCCAGGCGGTGCAGCGTCGGCGCGCGGTTCAGCAGCACCGGGTGTTCCTTGATGACCTCCTCGAGGATGTCCCAGACCACCGGCGTGCCGGATTCGACTTCCTTCTTCGCCGCCTTGATGGTGGTGGCGATGCCCATGGCCTCCAAGCGCGAGAAGATGAAGGGCTTGAACAGCTCGATCGCCATCAGCTTGGGCAGGCCGCACTGGTGCAGCTTGAGCGTCGGGCCGACGACGATGACCGAGCGGCCCGAGTAATCGACGCGCTTGCCCAGCAAGTTCTGGCGGAAGCGGCCGCTCTTGCCCTTGATCATGTCGGCCAAGGACTTGAGCGCACGCTTGTTTGCGCCGGTCATGGCCTTGCCGCGGCGGCCGTTGTCCAGCAGGCTGTCCACGGCCTCCTGCAGCATGCGCTTCTCATTGCGCACGATGATCTCGGGCGCCTTCAGCTCCAGCAGCCGCGCCAAGCGGTTGTTGCGGTTGATGACGCGGCGGTACAGGTCGTTCAGGTCGCTGGTGGCGAAGCGGCCACCGTCCAGGGGCACCAGCGGACGCAGGTCCGGCGGCAGCACCGGCAGCACCTGCATCACCATCCACTGCGGCTTGATGCCGCTCTTCTTGAAGGCTTCCATCACCTTCAGGCGCTTGGAATTCTTCTTGATCTTCAGCTCAGAGCCGGTCAGGTCGTTGCGGATCTTGTCGATCTCGACGTCCAGGTCCAGTTCTTCCAGCAGCTTGCGGATGCCTTCGGCGCCCATCAGCGCGACGAACTCATCGCCGAACTCGGCGTGCTTCGCCTCCCAGTCGTCCTCGGTCATGATCGAGTACTTCTTCAGCGGAGTCATGCCGGGGTCGACCACGACATAGGCTTCGAAGTACAGCACGCGCTCGATGTCGCGCAGCGTCATGTCGAGCACCAGGCCCAGACGCGACGGCAGCGACTTCAGGAACCAGATGTGCGCGCAAGGCGCAGCCAGGTCGATGTGGCCCATGCGCTCGCGGCGCACCTTGGTCTGCGTGACCTCGACGCCGCACTTTTCGCAGATCACGCCACGGTGCTTGAGGCGCTTGTACTTGCCGCACAGGCACTCGTAGTCCTTGATCGGGCCGAAGATCTTGGCGCAGAACAGGCCGTCACGTTCGGGCTTGAAGGTTCGGTAGTTGATGGTCTCGGGCTTCTTCACCTCGCCGAACGACCACGAGCGAATCTTCTCGGGTGACGCCAGGCCGATCCGGATGGCATCGAAATGCTCGTCCGGGGTGAACTGCTTGAATAGGTCGAGGAGTCCCTTCATGGTGTCTTTCTCTTTCCTAGTCAGTTAATTGCGTTCGAGTTCAATGTCGATGCCAAGGGAGCGAATCTCCTTGACCAGGACATTGAAGGATTCCGGCAT
>JANPMR010000566.1:0-3739 GCA_031427055.1 Rubrivivax sp. | reverse complement strand
ACGCGGCGGCCGGCGCGCGCCAGCGCCGCGGCCAGATTGGCCGAGACGAAGGTCTTGCCGACGCCGCCCTTGCCACTGGTGACGGCCAGGATGCGGCTCGAGGCCGGGGCGTTGCCGGGCGGTGGCGTCATGGCGGTCATGGCAAGTCCTGAAGCAGGGAGGTCTCGAACAGCATCTGTTTTTCTTCGGCGCTGACATCCGAGACCGTCACGGGCTCGAGTCGCACGAGGTTGCGGCCCTGCGACTTGGCCTGGTAGAGCTGCAGGTCGGCGCGTTCCTGCCAGATGCCGGTCGTGGAGCGCACCCACTGCGGCGCAAACGCGCCGCCGATGCTGATCGTCACCGCCAGCGTCTGCCGCGGCGAGATGGCCACCTGCATCTGCGCCACGCTGCGCCGCAGCCGCTCAGCCACCGTGGCGCCAAAGCCGGTGCCGCAACTGGGCAGGATGATCGCGAACTCTTCGCCGCCGACGCGCGCCACCAAATCCATCGGGCGCACGCCGTCTTGCAGCGCACCGGCCACGGCCTTGATGACTTCGTCGCCCGCGGCGTGGCCGTGGGTGTCGTTGACACGCTTGAAGTGGTCGATATCCAGCACCAACAGCAGCGCCGGCTCACCACTTCGGGCGACGCGGTCGACCTCGCGCTCGAGGGCGATCTGGAAGGCGCGGCGATTGGCCAGGCCGGTCAGGGCATCGCGGCTGGACAGGTCCACCAGCGCGTCGATCAGGCCCTGCAGCCAAGGTGCGCTGCCGGGTTCGTCAGACGGCAACGCGCGGCCCGACTGGCCAAGCAGTTGCAGCGCGCGTTCGAACTGCAGGGCGGGTTCGTCGGGCGAAGGCAGGGGCACGGACGGGTTCAAGGAATGCCTGGGGCGGCGGGCCGCGCCCGCACGCCTGGGGTGGACATGCATCCAGTCTAGCAGCCGCGCTCGCGCCACCAAGGCACGGAATTGGCGGGCGGCAACCCGCCATCTCTGAGGCTGCGGCCGGCTTTGGCCGCGCGACACTGCAGCCCACTGCCAAACTTGGCGCCGTCCGCCCCTGCGAGCCCGCAACCCGCCCATGAACGCGCCTGCCGATACCGCCACCATTGGCGACCAGGAGTTCACGCTCACCAAGGCGGACTTCGAGCGCATCCGCCAGCTCATCTACCAGCGCGCCGGCATCAGCCTGCACGCCGGCAAGCAGGCCATGGTCTACAGCCGCCTGTCGCGGCGGCTGCGCGAGACCGGCTACCGCAGTTTTTCGGACTACCTGAGCTGGCTGGAGCGCGCCAGCGGCGCCGACGCCGAGACCGAGTGGCAAGAATTCGTCAACGCCTTGACGACCAACCTGACCAGCTTCTTCCGCGAAGAACACCACTTTCACGCACTCGTCGACGATCTGCGCGCGCTACCGGGCAAGGCGCTGCGCATCTGGTGCAACGCGGCCAGCACCGGCGAAGAGCCCTACTCGCTGGCCATGACGGTGACCGAGACGCTGGGCGCTTCGGCGCAGGTCAAGCTGGTGTGCAGCGACATCGACACCAAGGTGCTGCAGACGGCGCAGCGCGGCGTCTATTCCGTAGAAGCCCGCGGCCTGTCGCCCGAGCGGCTGAAGCGCCACTTCATGCGCGGCACCGGCGCCAATGCCGGCCACATCCGCATCAAGCCCGAACTGGCCCGGATGATCGAATTTCGCCCCTTCAACCTGATGAGCGCGAGCTGGTCGGCGCTGGGCGAGCCCTTCGACCTGGTGTTCTGCCGCAACGTCATGATCTATTTCGACGGCCCGACGCAGCGCAAGGTGCTCGAGGGCATCCACGCCCACATGCGCCCAGGCGGGCTGCTGTACGTGGGCCACTCCGAGAACTTCACCGACGCGCGCGACCTCTTCCGCCTGCGCGGCAAGACCATCTACGAGCGACTCTGACGCCGCCACAGCCGCGCCCTCAAGCCCACACCCGCCCCGCCGATAACCGATCCAATGGCCACGTCGTCACCTGTACCCCTGTCCGCAAACGGGCGCGCCGATCCGGGCCGCCTTGATCGGCTCAAGGCGCAATCGCGCCGGCCCGGCGAGGCCACCTTCTTCTTCTACGACGCCCACTTTCGCAACGAGGCCGTGAAGGTGCTGCCGGGCGAGTTCTTCGTCTTCGACGAAGACATCCTGATCATGACCACGCTGGGCTCGTGCATCGCCGCCTGCCTGTGGGACCGCGACAAGCGCGTCGGCGGCATGAACCACTTTCTGCTGCCCGACGGCGGCTCGGGCGGCGACAGCGGCCGCTACGGCAGCTTTGCCATGGACCAGCTGATCGGCGAGTTGGTCAAGCGCGGCGCCACGAGATCGACGCTGGAGGCCAAGGTCTTCGGCGGTGGCGCAGTCATCAGCGGCATGAACACTATCAACGTCGGCGAGCGCAACACCGCCTTCGTGCTCGAATACCTGCGCACCGAGCGCATCACGGTGGTGAGCAAGGACGTGCTCGACATCTACCCGCGCAAGGTGTGCTTCCTGCCGCACAGCGGCAAGGCCATGGTCAAGCGCCTGGCCTCGGCCAACACCGAAGCACTGGCAGCGCAAGAGCGCGCCGCGGCCAACCGCGTGGCGCCCTCGGCCGGCGGCTCGGGCGGCTCGATCGACCTCTTCTGAACCCACGGAGACTGCCGCATGGCCGCCAAGATACGCGTCGTCGTGGTTGACGATTCCGCGCTGGTGCGCGGCCTGCTCAGCGAGATCATCAATCGCGAGCCGGACATGGAATGCGTGGGCGCCGCGAGCGACCCGCTGGTCGCGCGCGAGATGATCCGCAACCTCAACCCGGACGTCATCACGCTCGACATCGAGATGCCGCGCATGGACGGCCTGGACTTTCTGGCGCGCCTGATGCGGCTGCGGCCGATGCCGGTGGTGATGGTCTCCACCCTTACCGAGCGCGGTGCCGACGTCACGCTGAAGGCGCTCGAATTGGGCGCGGTGGACTTTGTCTCCAAGCCCAAGATCGGCGTCGCCGACGGGCTGCGCCAGTTGGGCGACGACATCACCGACAAGGTGCGCACCGCCGCCCGCGCCCGCGTGCACCGGCTGGCCGCGGCGGCGCCTGCCGCAGCGCCCGGCGCGGCGCCGCCCAAGCCCGCGGCAATGGCCGCACTGGGCCGTTTGTCGACCGAAAAGATCATCTTCATCGGCGCCAGCACCGGCGGCACCGAGGCCACGCGCGAGGTGCTGATGGGCCTGCCGGCCGATTGCCCCGCGGTGATGATCACGCAGCACATGCCGCCCGGTTTCACCAAGAGCTACGCCGCGCGCCTGAACGGCCTGTGCCGCATCCGTGTGGCCGAGGCCAGCGACGGCGAGCGCATCCTGCCCGGTCATGCCTACATCGCGCCGGGCGGCTTTCACCTGTCGGTGGAGCGCTCGGGCGCCAACTACCTCGCCCGCGTCGTCGACGGCGAGCCTGTCAACCGGCACAAGCCCAGTGTCGAGGTGCTGTTCGAATCCGCTGCCCGCGTGGTGGGCCGCAACGCGCTGGCCATGATGCTCACCGGCATGGGCGCGGACGGTGCCAAGGCCATGAAGACGATGCGCGACGCCGGCAGCTGGAACCTGGCCCAGGACGAGGCCAGCTGCGTCGTCTTTGGCATGCCACGCGAGGCCATCGCCCACGGCGCCGTGCACGAGGTGCTGCCGCTGGCGCAGATCGCGCCACGGCTGCTGGAGTGGCTGCGCGCCAACGCGGGCGGCGCCACGTCGCG
>JANPMR010000565.1:0-8727 GCA_031427055.1 Rubrivivax sp. | reverse complement strand
GGTGACGAGCGCACGGCGATGCAACTCAACCTCGAGAGCCGGCTGGCCACACGCGTGCTGTGGCCGCTGGCCGAGGGCCGCTACCGCGACGAGCACGATCTGTACGACATGGCGCTGCACGTGCCGTGGACGCACTGGATCACGCCAGAGCAGACCTTGCGCGTCGACGTTGCGGCCATGCGTTCGCCGCTCAAGAGCCTGAACTTCGCCGCCCTGCGCATCAAGGACGCGGTCTGCGACAGCGTGCGCGAGAGCGTGGGCGAGCGGCCCAGCGTCGATACCCGGCACCCCGACCTGCCGCTGTCGCTGTTTGTCGGCCCCGAGCACGCCACGCTGTACGCAGACACCACGGGCGACGCGCTCTTCAAGCGCAGCTGGCGCGAAGACACCGGCGAGGCACCGCTGAAGGAAACGCTGGCCGCCGCCATGCTGGCCGCTGCCGGCTGGCACGGCCGCGCGCAGGACGGCCCCTTGCTCGACCCCTGCTGCGGCGCCGGCACCATCGCCATCGAAGCCGCGCAGATGGCCTGCGGCATCGCGCCGGGCGCGCTGCGCCACTTTGCCTTCGAGCGCATGCAGCCCTTCAAGCCGCACGCCGCGGCCTGGCGCGAGCTCAAGGCCGCCGCGCAGGCCCGCGTACACGCGCCAGCCGTGCAGGTGTTCGCCGGCGACGTCAGCTTTCGCATGACCGATTTCGCCACCCGCAACGCCGAGCGCGCTGGCGTGCGCCACGCCATCGGCCTGTTGACCGTCGATGCGCTGCAGCGCCCGCCGCCCTGGCCGGCCGGCACGCTGATGCTGAATCCACCCTACGGCGAACGCATCGCACCCAAGGGCACGGGCCAGGCACCGGCGGCATCACGAGAGAGCTTCGAAGGCGGCGGCTCGTCGGCCGAATTCTTCGGCGGCCTGGCCAGCCACTGGAAACGCCAATACGCGGGCTGGACGGCCTGGCTGCTCAGCCCCGACATGAAGCTGCCCTCGCTGATGCGCCTGAAGGAAAGCCGGCGTGTGCCGCTGTGGAACGGCCCCATCGAGTGCCGCTTGTTCCGCTTCGACCTCGTCGCCGGTTCCAACAAGCCGGGCGCTTCGACGCTCACGCCGCCCGCGGCAGACTGAAGCTGAAGCTCGCGTCGACGCCGCAGTTACTGGAACAGCCCCAGCCTGTCCACCCGCCGGTCGATCTCGCCCAGCAGGCTGTTGTAGCCGGCCGAGCCGACGCCACCAAAGCGGCGCTTGAAATCGGCCTCGGACATGTTTTCGGGCAGGTCGGCGGCGAGCGGCATGAACTCGGCCTCTTGCGCGATGGCGACCGCGCGTGCCTGCAACAGCTCAGGCGAGCGCACGGCCAATTCGCCGAAACGCGTGCCGGCGCGGTCGGCCGCCAGGTCGTTGAAGCTGAAGCCGCTGCCGCCGCGCGAGTCGGCAACTTCCTTGTACACGCCCACCACCTTGGACAGCGGGCTGCCTGCCTCGGCAGCCAAGGCCGCCGACACCAGGTAGTGCTGCGGCGAGTCGTCGCGGCCGGCCAGCAGCACGCGCACGGGCGGCAGGCGCGGCCAGGCGCGGGCGGCGGGCAGCACGTCACCGACGCCACGGCCGTTGACAAAGAGCGTGAGCACGAGGATGGCCGCGCGGTTCTCAGCCGCGGCGTCGCCGCCGGCGGCGCTGCGCGTGCGTGCCAGTTCGAACATCGGGCCCAGCAGGCGCACCAGCGGCACCGTCCAACCCACATGCTCGCGCGCCGCCAGGTCGGCCAGGCGGTCGGAATAGGCGCGCAGCCGCTGCTGATCGGCCGGCGGCACCAGCCCGGCCACGGCACGCGCCGTGCTGTCACCGGCCCAGGTGTAGTGGACCTGCACCTGGCGCGGCATGAAGCGCACGCGCTGCACCACGTCAGTGGCCAAGGCCAGTTCAGCGCGCAGTCCCGCGCGCTCGATCAGCCATTGCCCTGCACGTTCGGCCAACCAACCCGGCAGCGGCAGGCGCCCGACGCGCAAGCCGTCGACCATCGGCAGGCCACCCGTTTCGGCCAGCGTCAGCTCGAGGTTGAGCCAGCGCCCGAAGGGGTTGGGCGGAGCACGCGTGCTGAGCCGCACCGTCGCGCCCCCGCGCAGCAGGCTGACGCGGCCAGCGCCGGTGCCGCCAAGCCAGCGGCGCACGGCCTGGTTGAGCAGGATGTCGAGGTCGCGCTCGGTGAGCAAGGCAGCGCTCAGCATGCCAGGCGGGCGGCGCCGCGGATCGTGCTGGCGCAGCAGGGCCACGGCGCGCGCGATGTCCTCCACGCCGACTTCGTCCTGCAAGGTCACTGCGGGCTCGGCCTGCACGGCCGCGGCCAACGCCAGCGCCAGCGCAGCACCGGTCAAGACCAGCGCACTCAGCAGGAATCGCAGCGATTTCGACATGGCGCGAGTCTGCCATTGCCAGGGCGACAACGGGCAGCGTCAAGGGTGGCGCGGGGCATAATCCGGCATCGCAAATTTGAGAGACGCGACTTGGACCAGAGTCACCCTCGGTGACCGTCCATCCGGGCTCGAGCGGCACCCCAGGCGGTTGCCGCCACGGCCGATCGGGATGAGACGGACACCACCGCTTCATCCCCGCC
This sequence comes from Rubrivivax sp., assembly GCA_031427055.1. Taxonomy (GTDB): domain Bacteria; phylum Pseudomonadota; class Gammaproteobacteria; order Burkholderiales; family Burkholderiaceae_C; genus Rubrivivax. Next base: position 6,122 of record JANPMR010000565.1, on the reverse strand, counting down.
GCGGGTCGTCCCCGGAGAGTTCGCATGCTCAACGTCTTCACGCTGGCCAATGGCCGGCTGTTCCAGGAAGAGATCGACAGCCTCGAAGCGCTGGCCCATGTGCAGCCGGTGTGGGTCGACCTCGAAAACCCCAGCGTCGATGAGAAGAACTGGATCCAGCACCGCTTTGGTCTGGGCATCCCCAGCGACGCGGTCGACGACGACCTGGAAGAGTCGGCGCGCTTCTACGAAGAGGACAACGGCGAGCTGCACATCCGCTCGGACTTCCTTATCGACGCCGAAGACTCGACCAAGGGCCCCGGCGCGAGGCCGGCGCGCAACGTGCGCGTGGCCTTCATCCTGCACAACAAGGTGCTGTTCTCGATCCATGCCGAAGACCTGCCGGTGTTCCGGCTGCTGCGCCTGCGCGCACGGCGCATCCCGGCGCTGATCGAGGACGCCAAGGACGTGCTGCTCAAGCTCTCCGACGCCGACGCCGAGTATTCAGCCGACGCGCTCGAAGGCATCTACGACAACCTCGAGAAAGTCAGCGCCAGCGTGCTGACGCAGGACATCAACGACCAGGCCGCTGCTGCCGCGCTGCAGGCCATCGCCCGCGAAGAAGACTTGAACGGCCGCATCCGACGCAATGTGATGGACACGCGCCGGGCGCTGAGTTTCATGATGCGCAGCCGCATGCTGGGCGCCGAGCAGTTCGAGGAGGCGCGCCAGATCCTGCGCGACATCGACTCGCTGGACTCGCACACCGCGTTCCTGTTCGACAAGATCAACTTCCTGATGGATGCCACGGTCGGCTTCGTCAACATCAACCAGAACAAGATCATCAAGATCTTCTCGGTGGCCAGCGTGGCGCTGCTGCCGCCGACACTGATCGCCAGCTTGTACGGCATGAACTTCCGCTTCATGCCCGAACTGGAGTGGCAATACGGCTACCCGTTCGCCATCGGCCTCATGGTGGCCTCGGTGACCGCGCCCTTCATCTACTTCCGGCGCAAGGGCTGGTTGCGATAGCAGCCCTGAGCCCGATGGCGGGCACGTCGGTGGCGTGCGGGCAGCCTCAGATGTCGACTTTTGCGTACAACTCATCACGCCCGTGGATGCACCGGGCGCCATCGATCATGTAACCTTAAGTGACGGTGGCTCTGGGCCATCGGCCCCTCAGTGGCCTGCCGGAGAGAACATGAACAAGCCCGCCCCGTCCGACCATCGCCCCTGCATCCGCGGGCTTGTGCTCGCTGCCAGCCTGCTCTTTGCGCAGGGCGCGATGGCCCAGTTCAGCATGGTGCCGGCGCCTTTGTGCGCGCCGCCCAAGGCCTCTGTGGCCAGCGACGAGAAAGTGTTTCGCATCGATGCGGCACGCCACATCTACGCCTGCTACCCGATGCGGGTGTACCGCGGCAAGCTGCAGCCCTTGCTGTATGGCGTGATGATGGTCGACACCGAGCTCGACGCCGCGGGCAACGTCCTCAGCGTCACCGTCGTGCGCAAGCCCGCCGCCGAAGATGTCGGGCCGTGGGTGCAGGCCATGATCAAGCGCGCCAGCCCGTTTCCGGCGCCCACCGGCATGAGCGGCGGCACGGTAACCTTTACCGAGACCTTCTTCGTCGACAAGTCGGGCCTGTTCCAGACCCTCTCGCTCACCGAAGGCCAGAACTGAAGGTCGGCGCGCGGCGCTAGCTGCGCGCCCGGCGTTTCAGCCAGCGCATCAGCGCGCCCAGCACCGGCAGTTTCTCGTACAGCTCTTCGGCCGCGTCCCAGTAGTCGCGGTGCTCTTGCACGCGGCCGTCGGCGGCCAGCCGCAGTTGCGAGCCGCCGCGGATGGTCTGCAGGCCGCGGTCAAAGCGCCGCATGCGAAAGACGAAGTCCCAGCTCAGGAAGCACTGCCCATCCTGCACGATGGCGTCGCGGACGACGAAGCGCGGCTCGTCCAGGCTGGCAAACATGTGCGCAAAGATGGCGGTGATGGCCGGCACGCCCTGCACCTCGTTGAACGGGTCCTTGAAGCGCGCGTCGGCGGTGTAGATCTGGCCCATGCGCGCCAGGTCGGCCGGCGCCAGATGCTCGAAGAAATCGATCAAGCGCGCGACAACGGGGTCTGCGTGGCGCATCGCACTCACAGGCCGGTGACGCGACGCACCGCGCGGAAGTACATCGCGTCGCCCAGGTGGCTCAGCGCCTTGACCCAGGCCGTGAAGCGCTTGGGAAAGTGCATGTGGAACTGCCCCGCCTGCCAGCCCGCCATCATGTGCGCGGCGGCCTCGTCGGCGGTGATGATGGCCGGCATCTGGTGGTCGTTTTGTTCGGTCAGCGGCGTGTCGACATAGCCCGGGCTGATCACCGAGACGCCGATGCCGCGGTCGGTAAGGTCCAGCCACAGTGACTCGGCCAGGTTGATGAGCGCGGCCTTGGTCGGCCCGTAGGCCAGCGCCTTGGGCAGGCCGCGCAGGCCGCTGACGCTGCTCACCAGGCCGATGTGGCCGCTGTTCTGGCGCAGCATCACCGGCAACACGGCGTCGAGCATGACCAGCGCGCCCACGTAGTTGACCTGCTGGTGGCGCAGCGCGTCGTCGAGATCGAAAGCGGTGGCGCGCATGGCCTTGTAGTAGCCGGCGCAGTAGACCACGAGATCCAGCCCGCCCCACTCGGTGACGATGCGCGCCGCGGCGGCGCGCATGGCGTCGCGGTCGGTGGCGTCCAGCGGCAGGGCCAGGCTGCCGGCGTGCTCGCGCGCGAAGGCCTCCAGGCTTGCCGCGTTGCGCGCCGAGACGGCCACGCGGGCGCCGGCCGCGTGCAGCCTGGCTGCCGTGGCGCGGCCGATGCCGGTGGACGCGCCAACGATCCAGACGCGCTGGCCCGGCCAAGCGGTAATGCGGGGGTTGAGCGACATGGCCTACTTCTTGTAGAACGACAGCGTCACGTCGCCCAGGTGGATGCCGAACTTGCTCATCGCCGCCTTGTTGAGCATCACGCGCTCGTCCATCAGGACCATCCAGTCGTCGAACTGCACCTCGTAGACCTTGCCGTCCACCGGCAGGGCCAGCGTGTAGCGCCAGTTCAGCGCGTTGCCGGCGGACTGCCCTTGCGCCACGCCCACCACGTCATCGGCGCGGCCGCTCCAACGGCCCTTGCCCTCGTCGGTGAGGCGCCAGACACGGCGCTCGGTCTTGCCGTCGCTGTACGTAAAGCGCTCGTCCAGCGTGCCCTGCGCGCCGTTCCAGGTGCCCGTCATCTGCACCGTGAAACGCCGCGACACCTTGCCGGCGCGGTCGGTAAACAGGCCATGCGCTACGAGCTCGCCGTTGAAGTAGGTCTTGAGGTCGAGCAGCGGCTTCTCGGCCGCGTAATCGGCCGGCGTGGGCGCCGAGGCGCACCCCGCGACCAGGGCGGCGGCGGAGAGGCCGAGAAGAGCGAGGCGGCGTTTCATGAAGTCGTTTCCTTGCGGATCCAGAGTGACCAGAGAAGTGCCGCCGCGCCCAGCTTGAGCAGGCACGGCAGCAGGCAGTAGGCGACAGTCAGCGCCTGCAGCGCGTCGTCATCGCGATTGCCAGGCGCATAGCCGAAAGCGGCAAGCAAGGGCAGCGCGATGCCCGCGGCCAGCGCCAGATTGAGCTTGGTGGCGAAGTTCCACCAGCCGAAGTACGCGCCCTCCAGCCGCTCGCCGTGGCCGGCGCGCTGGATGACACCGGCCAGCAGCGCGCCGGGCAGCGTCAGGTCGGCGCCCAGGGCCACGCCGCTGGCCACGCACACCAGCGTGAAGGCCAGCACGTCACCGCTGCCCAGCGTGGCCGCCCAGGCGAATGTCGCAATGGCTAGCAACATGCCGGCCAGCCAGGCGCGCGCCAGGCCCAGGCGCGCCACCGCGCGCAGCCACACCGGCATCGACAAGGCCCCGGCGGCAAAGTAGCTGACCAGGAACAGCGGCTCCCAGCTCGGTGCCTGCAGCCGGTCGCGGATGAAGAACAGCACCAGCGTGGCCGGCACCGCGCTGGCCACGCCGTTGACGAGGTAGATCGCCAACAGGCGGCGAAAGGCCGGCGTGGCCAGTGGTGCCGTCAAGGCTGGCGCGGCGCCCGTGGCGATGTGGACCCGGGGCTGCGGCGCGCGGGCCAGCAGCGCCACACCCGCGGCCAGCGTCAGCGCGAACACGATGCTCGCCACCGACAGCCCGGCCAGCGAGGGCAGCACGCTGGCCACCAGCACGCCGGCCAGTGCCAGGCCTTCGCGCCAGGACACGATGCGCGCGCGCTGCGCCTCGTCGCCGCCCAGCCGTGCGCCCCAGGCCTGGTGCAACACCGAGAGCACGCTGTAGCTGAGGTAGGTCACGCCCAGCAGCAGCGCACACCACCACAGCAACGCGGCCGCGCCCTGCACGGCGGGGAAAAACAGGCCCCGAAAGCCAATCGCCAGCACCACCGCTGCGGCCACCGCGGCCATCAACACGGCGGTGGCCGAGCGGCCGAACAGCGCGTCGACCCAGCGGCCGATGTAGGGATCGGCCACGGCGTCGAAGAGGCGCGCGCCCAGCAGCAGCGCGCCCAAGGTGGCCAGCGGGATGCCGAAAGTGCTGGCGTAGTGGTTGGGCAGGATGACGTAAAGCGGCAGCGCCACGAAGGCCAGCGGCAGGCCCAGCGAGCCATAGGCCAGGCCCTGCGCCCAGCCGCCGCGCCAGGCGGGCGCCGGGATGGCGGGGGTGATGGCCCCACTGCTGGCCGCGGTCACGGCCGGGCCCGGCCGAGCAGCGATTCGCGCAACGCGGGTTCGGAACTGCGCGGCGAGAGCCAGATGCCGAAGAACAGGCGCGCGAAGGCGATCTCGAGCACCTCGCCGACGACGCGGCCGTTGAAGACGAAGCGCACGCCCTGCCCGGGCAGCATCAACCCGATAAGGCGATCACCCGATTTGATGTCGGGAAAGGCCTGCTTCATCGCGGCCAGCCAGCGCGCGGCCGTGTCGGCGGCAACGTCGGCCTGGCGGCGCATCTCGGCCTGGGAGCGTTCGGCAATCAACTCGCCCTTGAGTTCGCGGGCGTACTCCAGCTCGAGCGCCAGCGGCGTGGCCACCCAATCGGTGCCGACGGCGGTGGCGCCGCTCCACAGCCGCGCGTCGTAGATGCGCAGGCCCATGAAGCGCAGGCGGCCGCTGCCCTGCAGCCGCGCGCCGGGCAGCACCGCCGCCAGCTCGGGCGGTGCCACTGGGGCCGGCGGGGTCTGCGCCCGCGCGCCGGTGGCAGCGAGCAGGGCTGCAGCCAGCAGCTGCCGGCGCGCAGTGTCGATCACACCGGCCGCCGCAAGGTGAACTGCACGACGTCGGTGTTGCCGGCCGCAAACGCCGCCTCGCAATACGCAAGGTAGAACTCCCAGATGCGCATGAAGCGGGTGTCGAAGCCAAGCTGGCGCACCTGCACGTCTTGCGCCAGAAAGCGCAGCCGCCAGCGCCGCAGCGTCTCGGCGTAGTCGGCGCCGAAGGGCAGTTCATTGACGAGCTCGAGCCCGGCCTTGGCGGCCTCGGCACGAAAGGCCTCGCGGCTGGGCAGCAAGCCGCCCGGGAAGATGTACTGCTGGATGAAGTCGGTGCCGCGCACGTAGCGCTCGAACAGGTCGTCGCGGATCGTGATGCTCTGGATGCAAGCATGGCCGCCGGGCTTGAGCTGCTCGCGCAGCGTCGCGAAGTAGCCGCCCCAGTACTCGCGGCCCACGGCCTCGAACATCTCGATCGATGCGATGGCATCGAAGGGCCCGTCGTCGATGTCGCGGTAGTCCTGCAGGCGCAGATCGGCCTGTGCCGCCACGCCGGCGCGCGCCAGGCGCTGCTGCGCGTACTCGAGTTGCTCGGTCGACAAGGTGACGCCGGTGACGCGGGCGCCGAATTCAGCCGCAGCCATCTCGGCCAGCGCGCCCCAACCGCAGCCGATCTCCAGCACGCGCTGCCCCGGCTGCACGCCGCATTCGCGCAGCGCCCGGCGCACCTTGGCGTGTTGCGCCTGCGGCATGGGCTGGGAGCGGTCGCCCTCGAACAGCGCGCTCGAGTAGTTCATGGTCTCGTCCAGCCATTCGCGGTAGAACGAGTTGCCGATGTCGTAGTGGGCGTGGATGTTCTTGGCCGAGCCGCGGCGCGAGTTGCGG
>JANPMR010000564.1:0-3040 GCA_031427055.1 Rubrivivax sp. | reverse complement strand
GCGGAACATGTAGAAGGCCGTCATCAACGCAGTGGCCGCGCCGACGATCCACAGCCACGGGCTGCCGCCGCGCGTGCTGGCGAAGGCGTACCAGAGGATCTCGTCCTTGCTGAAGAAGCCCGCCAGCGGCGGAATGCCCGCGATCGCCGCCGTGGCCACCGCAAAGGTGACGAAGGTGACCGGGATGCGCCGGGCCAGGCCGCCCATCTTGCGCATGTCCTGCTCGCCGCCCAGGGCGTGGATCACGCTGCCGGCGCCCAGGAACAGGCAGGCCTTGAAGAAGGCGTGCGTCATGACGTGGAAGATGGCGACGCCATAAGCGCCGACGCCGAGCGCCAGGAACATGAAGCCGAGCTGCGACACCGTGGAGTAGGCCAACACCTTCTTGATGTCGGTCTGCACCAGCGCGATGGTGGCGGCGAAGAAAGCCGTGCCGACACCGACGACGGCGATCACCGCCGAGGCCTCGGGCGCCTGCAGGTAGATGCCCGACATGCGCGCCACCAGATAGACGCCTGCCGTCACCATGGTGGCCGCGTGGATCAGTGCCGAAACCGGCGTCGGGCCGGCCATCGCATCGGGCAGCCACACGTGCAGCGGGATCTGCGCCGACTTGCCGGTGGCGCCGATGAACAGCAGGATGCCCACCAGGCTGGCCGAGACCGCGGGCGCCGCGCTGCCACCGAAGGCGAAAGCGGCGTTGATGCGGTCCATGTCCAGCGTGCCCAAGGCCTGGTAGAGCAGGAACATGCCGAGCAGGAAGCCGGCATCGCCGATGCGGTTGACGACGAAGGCCTTCTTGCCGGCGCGCGCGTTGGCCAGGTCGTCGAACCAGAAGCCGATCAGCAGGTAGCTGGCCAGACCCACGCCTTCCCAGCCCACGAACAGCACCAGCAGCGAGCGGCCCAGCGCCAGCAGCAACATGAAGAAGAGGAAGAGATTGAGGTAGGCGAAGAAGCGGCCGTAGCTCTTGTCGTGCGCCATGTAGCCGACCGAGTAGACGTGGATCAGGCTGCCGACGCCTGTGATGATCAAGGCCATCACGGCCGACAGGCGGTCGAAGTAGAAGGCGATCTCGAAGGCGCTGTCGCCGATCAGGGCCCAGCGGTAGACGGTCTCGATCAGCGGCTCGTAGCCATTGGCCTGCAGCGTGAGCATGGCCTTGATGACCAGCGCGAAAGAGATCAGCGGCAGCCCGCAACCCACCACGGTGACGAAGCGCTTGCCGACGAGATTGCCGCCCAGGCGGGTGGCCAGCACGCCGTTGAGCACGAAGCCCAGCAGCGGCAGCAGAACGATGAGGGTGAGCACGGCCTTCAACCCTTCAGGTCGCTGTAGGCATCGAGATCCAGCGTGTGCTTGGCGCGCACCAGCAGCAGCACGATGGGGATGGCCAGGGCGATTTCGGCGGTGGCCACCACGAAGGTCAGGAAGACGAGCACGGCGCCGGCCATGGTGTCGGTCTGCTGCGCGAAGGTGACGAGGCTGAGGTTGACGCCGTTGAGCATGAGCTCCATGCACATCAGCATCACCAGCACGTTGCGCCGCACGATCACGCCCAGCAGCCCCAGCGAGAACAGCGCCATGGCGACGGCGAGCAGGAATTGCGTCTTATCCATGGCTTGCCTTCCCGCGGGCCTTGCCATCGGCCTTGCGATTCACCTTGATGACCGCCAGCGCCGCGACCACCGCCGCCAGCAGCAGCACCGAAGTCAGCTCGAAGTGCAACCAGTACTCGCCCAGGAAGGCGGCCGAGAAACGCGCGATGCCAAACGCCGTCTGCCCGGCATCGCCGGTGGCCGCCGGCAGGTGCGTCCAGATGCTGCCGACGATGACGACGAAGAGCAGCGCAAAGCCGATCAGTCCCGGCACCAGCAGCCGCGAGAACACCGCGATGCGGGCCTCGCGCACCTCGAGCAGCATGATCACGTAGGCCATGAAGACCATCACCGCGCCGACGTAGATCAGCACCTGAAAGGCGGCGATGAAGTGCACGCCCAGCAGGCCGTAGATGCCGCCCAGGAAGACCATCGTCGAGATCAGCGCCAGCGCCACGCGCATGGGCTGGCGCAGCACGATCATCAACACCGCGCCCGTGAGCGCGCCACCGCTGAAGGCGATGAGCAGCAGCACCTCAAGGTTGAGCAGCAGGAAGTCGATCATTGGCGCGCTCCTGGGCTGCCGGCCGGTGCGACCGGTGCAGCGGGATAGGGCTTGGCGACGTCGCGCTGCGGCTGCCAGGTGAGCATCTCTTCCATCGTCAGCCACATCTGGTGCCGGTCTTCTGCCGGCAGCCCGGGTGTCTCTTTGGCCATGCGGATGGCGTCTTCGGGGCAGGCCTCGACGCACAGGCCGCAGAAGACACAGCGCGAGTAGTCGATCTCGAAGCGGATCGGGAACTTCGGGTGCGCGGTGTCGCTGATGTCGTAGCCGGCCTCGATCTCGATCACCTTGGCCGGGCAGACGGTGGCGCACAGGTTGCAGGCGATGCACTGCGGCTTGCCGTCGGGGCGCTGCGTCAGCACATGCTTGCCGCGGTTGGCCGGTGCGTAGTCCCAGCGCGTCTCTTCGGGGTAGTAGGTGGTCAGCGCGCCCTTGCGGCCGGTCATCCACTTGCCCATGTTGCGCAGGAACACGCGGCCGGTGATGAACAGGCCACGCAGGATCTCGGGCAGGTAGGCGCGCTCCCACAGGCCCAGCCTCGGCTCGTTCCAGTACGCCTTGCGCGCCGTGCGCTTGTACGGGGTGGCGCTCATTGCGCGCCTCCCTGGTGCGACCACATCAGAACCGCCGTCACTGTCAGATTGATCAGCGCCAGCGGCAGCATGAACTTCCACGCAAACTTGAGCACCTGGTCGTAGCGGAAGCGCGGCAGCGACCAGCGCACCAGGATCTGGAAGCTGCACACCATCATGACCTTGACCAGGAAGACGACGAGCTGCGTGGCCACTACCGCGCCGTGGCTCATGGCCAGCGTGGCGCCGCCCGGAAAGGCGAAGCCGCTGTCGTTCATGTAGGGCAGGTTGTAGCCGCCCAGGAA
>JANPMR010000563.1:0-1985 GCA_031427055.1 Rubrivivax sp. | reverse complement strand
CGCAGCACGGCGTCTTCGAGGTTGTTGTGCGTGGGCACGGTGGCCACGCGCAGCTCGAGCCGCACGCCGTGCACGAACTTGGCGAAGTTGATCTTGCCGTCCTGCGGCTTGCGGCGCTCGGAGATGTCGAGGTCGCACATGATCTTGATGCGCCCGATCATGGCCGCGCGGTAGGTGTGCGGCAGCTCCATGTAGGGGCGCAGCTGGCCGTCCTTGCGAAACCGGATGCGAACCTTCTCGCGCCCGCCGGGGCACTCGACGTGGATGTCGCTCACGCCCTGCGAGTGGGCCTCGAGGATCATCGAATTGATCAAGCGCACCAGCGAGTTGTCGCTCTGCTCGATGCCGCTGCCGTCATCGGCGTCGGCGTCGATGCGCGCGTCGACCATCTCCATCGACGCCAGCAGCTTGCTTGCGTTGCCGGGCTCGAAGTCGGCGGTGATGGTGCCGTCTGCGCCGATGCGCGGCGAGGCGACAAAGGCGCCGATCTTCTCGTAGGCGCGGTCCACCGCGCCGACCAGCACGCCAGAGCGCGCCAGCACCGGCACCACCTTGCACTGCGCCGCAAACTCCAGCTCGTCGATGATGCCGCGGTTGCTGGGGTCTTCGACAGCGGCCACCAGGCGGCCGTTGCGCACCATCAGCGGCAGCGCCGGCGCGCGCGAGGCCACGGCATAGGGCAGCTTGGCCACGGCGTCGGTGTCGGCCGGAAAGTTGAGCACATCGACCAGCGGATAGCCCATCTTGCGTGCCAGGGCAGTTTGCAGGTCGGCGCGCGAGACGATGCCCTGGCGCACCAGCAACTCGCCCAGTGGCACCGTGCGGTCGCTGCGCTGCTGCACCAGTGCGTCCTCGAGCTGCAATTCGCTGATGAAGCCCAGGGCGGTGAGGGCCTCGCCGATGCGCACCATCGGCATCTTGCTTTGCCGCTCGATGGCCGAAGAAAGCTCGTCGGCAGTGATGATCTGGCGCACCACCAGGATGTCGCCAATCTTGCGGTCGCGCATCGCCTGCTGCTCGGCCAGCACGATCTGCATCTGGTTGAGCGTGACGGTGTTCTGGTTGATCAGCGCCTCACCGATGCGCTCGCCGATCTCGGCCTGCTGATAGGCGGCGCGCGGCACGAACCAGCGCGTCACCGTGCCTTCGTCGTCGACGGGCTCGAACAGGAAGAGGCCCCAAGCTTCGTTCTGGCAGCCGACGGTCAGGCCTTCCCAGGCCGGTGCGCCGAAGAAGTCGATGCGAAACGGCAGCACCGGCCGCATCTCGCCCAGCTCGGCGGCGAAGGTCGAGCTGTACTCGCGCTCTTCGATGGCCGACACGCTGAGCGGCTCCACCAGCCGCAGGCGGCGAAACTGTTCCATGCGCAGCGGCAGCGGTTTGCGCTGGCGGGCGATGCGCAGCTGCACGAGCCCGCCTTCGGGGTCGAAGTGCGTGAGATGGCCTTCGATGGTGTTGCCATTGAGGCCTTCGACCAGGCAGGCCGGTGGCTCGGTGGCCACCTCGGCTGCGGGGTAGCAGGCCAGGTCGGGCGTGGGCCAGGCGAAGTCCTTGCCCGGCGGCGCCTGCAGGGGATCTTGCAGCGGCGGTTGCGGCTCAGACGGGTCGGGCATCGCGCATCCTCAGGGGCAGGCTGTAGGGCGCAGGGGCACTGCGCGCCTGCCCCGCGATGCTAGGGCACGGCGCGCCGGCCCGAGCACCGGATAAACGGCCGGTTCGCGCGACTCATCGCTCAGCGCGCCACGCCCATCACCAGATCGGGCAGGATCATGACGATCTGCGGAAACACCGTGATGAGCCCGATGCAGAGCACCAGGCAGGCAAAGAAGGGCAGCGCCGCCTTGGCGATGAGGTTGCTGTCCTTGCCCGTCATGTTCTGCAGCACGAACAAGTTGAAACCAACGGGCGGCGTGACCTCGGCAATCTCGACCAGCAGGATGATGAAGATGCCGAACCACACCAGGTCGAAGCCGGCCTTCTCGATC